>JABFVX010000121.1 GCA_013362555.1 Mycobacteriaceae bacterium | reverse complement strand
GCCAGCCGCCCGCGAGTCCCGCGATCCCGCCCGCCGCGCCGCCCGCACCCCCGAGCAGCAGCGCGCCGGTGGCCGCCGCTCGAACCAGGGCGACCCGGGAGCTGTCAGTGCCCGCGCCGCGGCCCATCACCTGCCCGACCCACGGGGCTGCCTTGGTCGCGGCGTATGCCCCCGCCAGGCCGCCGGTCGCGCCGCCGGCAGCGGAGATGAGGACGGCGTCGGCGTCGATCCGGTCGCGCTTTCCTTCGCGTTGTTGGAGGAACTGCGCGCCCCAGGTCACGCCGCCGCCGAGTCCGGCTCCGACGGCGGCGGACATCGCCAGCAGGGCTGCTCGGCTCGCGCCCTCGTTGATTCCGGAGGTGGCGATCAGATGGATGACCTTGGACAGGACATTGCGCCACGTGGCCCGGGCCGCGGCGCGGGTGGCGTTGGCTTTGATCAAGGCGGCCGGGCCGGTGGTCGCGATCAGGATCGCGTCGGCGCCCATCTGGATGAGTGTGATGGCGGCGAAGCCGATCCAGCTGAGCTGGCCGAGTTCGATCGAGTTCGCGCCTGCTCTGGTCTCGGCCGCGAGGCTGTCGCAGTACGTCTTCAGCTCGTGCTGAGCGGTGGCTTCGCGGGCGCAACGTTGCGCCAGAGCGGCGTTGGCCTGCCCCTCCAGTGCCGACATGTGAGCGGCCGCGGCCTCCGACCGAATCGCGTTCACTTCGCAGCACAGGCCCGCATCTGTCCAGCTGTCGCAGACCACGCGCATTCTGTCCGTGTCGCCGCGGGGGTACGGCCCCATGATCGGCTCGACCACCGCCACGGGGAAACCTTCCGGCATGCGCACCATAAAGGGGAGTATCGAAAGGCGGCCACCGCTGTTCATCGGTAGCGTCTAGGTAATTCCGACGTCCAGAATGACCCGTGACGTGCGCCTAACGCACGTCACGGGTCATCCTGGACGTGGCTTCAGCTCTCTGCCGGCTGCATTCTCGGAGCTTGGGTCGGCGCGCTCGCGGGCGGGAGGTTGGGCTCGGACGCGTCCGGGGCGGCAGCCCGCTGCGGTGTGCGCCGCCGGGCCCGCCATTCGACCACCGGTTCCACGATGCGGGCGGCGATCGGGCCGGCCACCGCCATGACCAGGACGTACGTGGTGGCGAGTGCCGTGAAGCCCGCGGGGACGGCGCCCGCGGTGACGGCGAGCCCCGCGATCACGATGGAGAACTCGCCGTGCGCCACCAGAGCGGTTCCTGCCCGGGCGCGGCCGCGCGGGGACACCCCGGCGCGCTTCGCTGCCCACCAGCCGGTGGCGATCTTGGTGGCGGTGGTGGCGACGGCCAGCAGACAGGCCCAGCCCAGCACCGGCGGGATGCTCGCCGGATCGGTGCTCAGGCCGAACAGCACGAAGAACAGCGCGGCGAACAAGTCCCGCAGGGGTTCGAGGAGTTTTGTGGCGTTGTGGGCTGTCGAATCGGAGATCGCGATCCCGAGCAGGAACGCGCCGACGGCGGCCGACACCTGCACCAGCGATGCGACCCCCGCCACGAGCAGCGCCGAGCCCAACACCTTGAGCAGGAAGATTTCCCGGTCGCTGCTGTCGATGAGGGCAGATACGATGCGGCCGTACCGCAGGGCCACCACGAGCACGACAGTCACCGCCAACAGCGCCACCCCGAGCGTCTGCAGGCCTGCCGCGAACCCGACCCCGGCGAGCACGGCGGTGAGCACGGGCAGGTATCCGGCCATGACGAGGTCCTCGAACACCAGGATCGCCAGGATGGTCGGGGTCTCCCGGTTGCCGAGGCGGCCCAGGTCGCGCAGGACTTTCGCGACGATGCCGGACGAGGAGATGTAGGTGACCCCGGCCATGGCGATCGCGCCGGTCGCGCCCCACCCGAGCACGAGCGCCACGACGACGCCGGGGGTGGCGTTGAGCACGAGGTCGACGACGCCCGCGGCCCACGATTGCCGCATTCCGGTAATCAGTTCCGACGCACTGTATTCCAGCCCGAGGAGCAGTAGCAGCAGCACGACGCCGATCTCGCTGGCGAGGTGGATGAACACGTCGACGTGGGTGAGTTCGATGACGCCGCCGGTGCCGAACGCCAACCCGCCGATCAGGTACAGCGGGATCGGCGACAGCCCGATGCGCCCCGCGATCCGTCCCAGCAGGCCAAGCCCCAGCAGGACCGCGCCCAGCTGTATCAGCGCCAGCGCGGTCTCGTGTGCCAGCATGGCCTCAGCCGTCCCGGAGGATGTTCGCCGCGGCGTCGAGGCCGTCGTCGGTGCCGACGACGACCAGCACATCGCCTGCGATCAAAGCGAATTCCGGTCCGGGGGAGGCGATCGGCTGCCCGGCGCGAACGACCGCGACAACGGATGCTTTTGTGCGAGTGCGCATCTTGGTTTCGCCGAGCGTGCGCCCGTCGTAGACCGAGCCGCCGCGCAGCGAAATCTGCGTTGTCGTGACCCCGTCCAGGTCGCGGTGCTCATCCTGCAACCTGGCCACCAACTGTGGGGCCCCGAGCAGATTGGCGAGGACGGACACTTCGCGCGCCGACAGTGAGATCTGTTCGGCCGCTTCGGGATTGCCGGATTTGCTGACGATCAAGTCGACGGCGCCGTCGCGGTGTTCGACGACGCCGATCCGGCGACCCCCTTTCTCCGTTGCGAATTCCCTGCGCCAACCGATACCCGGCAACCGTGTCACCTCAACGTTCACATCTCGACTTTAGCTACGGCCGGGGCATGTTCGGCCACCTCCGGCGCCTGTTCACCCGGCCCCCAACCGGACCGGGGTTGCGAATCGGCTCCCCGGAAGCCACGCCGTAAAGATACCGTAAGTATTGCGACAAGACAATGTTGCACGCAGTAAACTGCGCGCCCTTCGATCATCCAAAACGACCCGTGACATGCGCTGAACGCATGTCACGGGTCGTTCTGAAAGATGGGTCAGGCCGGGGCGACTTCGAGCAGTTTGCCGGTGGCCACGTCGAACACGAACCCTCGCAGCGATGTGGTCTTGGTGATGAACGGGCTGGTCTCGATGCGGCGGATCGACTGCCTGACGTCGTCGTCGAGGTCGGCGAACGCCTCGGCGGCCCACGCGGGCTTGATGCCGGTCTCGTGCTGGATGGATTGCTTGAAGTCGTCGTCGGTGAAGGTCAGCATTCCGCAGTCGGTGTGGTGGATGAGGATGATCTCGGTCGTGCCGAGCAGACGCTGACTGATCGCCAGCGAGCGGACCTCGTCGTCGGTCACGACGCCACCCGCGTTGCGGATGACGTGTGCTTCCCCTTCGCGCAGCCCCAGAATGCGGTACACGTCCAGGCGGGCGTCCATGCAGGCGACGACGGCCACGTGCCTGCTCGGCGGCAGTGGCAGCGGTCCGCTGAACTGGGCCGCGTAGGCGGCGTTGTTGGCCAGGTACTCATCGGTGACAGTCATGATCACGCCTTCTCGCCGGGTATTCGTGGATGCGCATGGGTGCATAGACCATCGCGGACTCCGGTGTGGTGATCGACCCATCGATTTACGGTGAGTCAAACGGTGGCGTCGGTCAGGCGGTTGCGGTGGCGGACTGTGTCGGTTTCGTCCAAGACTGTTCCCGGCGTGGGCCGTAGGCTGGTCCGCGGCGATGACCGCCGGGTAGACGAGGAGGATGTTGTGGCTCGGGAATTGGTTTACACAGGGTTTATGTCGCTCGACGGTGTCGTGGACTCGCCGGGCGGGAAGGCCGAGGGGCACCGCAGCGGCGGCTGGGTGATGGAGACCGAGTTCGTGCCGGAGGCGTATTCGCTGAAGGGCGAGGAACTCGCCGACACCACGGCGCTGATGTTCGGCCGGACCAGCTACGAGGCGTTCGCCCCGATTTGGCGCGACTCCGAGGACCATGCCGCCTATCGGGATCTCCCCAAGTATGTCGTCTCGACCAGTCTGACCGACGACGACCTGATCGAAGGCTGGGGGCAGATCACCATCTTGCGGTCGGCCGCGGAGGTCGCGGAGCTCAAGCAGGGCGACGGCGGCGGCATCTTCATCCACGGCAGCGCCGAGTTGGCGCGGCGGCTGGCGGACGCCGATCTCATCGACCGGTACAACTTGCTGGTGTTCCCGGTGCTGCTGGGGGCGGGCAAGGGTCTGTTCAGTCGAGCCGACCGGGACCGGCAGCAATTGCGCTTGCGTGAGTCCGCAACCTACTCGAACGGTGTCGCGAAGTTGGTGTACGACGTCGTGCGCTAGCGGCGGCGTACCTCGGCACTAGGGAGAGCGCACACTTTCCTCGGAAAATGCGCACTTGCGCCGGTTCTCCTCGCGGAGTGTGCGCTCTCCCGACCGTTCTCGAGCGCGTTGCCTGCTCAGTCGTCAGGGGTGTGCCTGCAGATCGAGTGCGATCGCGTTGTCGAGGCCGCGGCGCAGCTGCCCTGCGGTGTGGCCGACGTAGCGCCGCAAGGCCCGCGCCAGGTGGGGTTCGTCGTAGTAGCCGAGGGCCGCCACGACCTGGCTCTCGAGGGCGCCCGAGTGGAGCAGCAATGCCGCAGATCGGGCGCGTCCGATCTGCCGCACCGCGCCTTGGGTGAGGCCCGTCGCCATTCGGAAGCGGCGTTCGACGGTCCGGTCGGCGACCGGCGGGCGGCGGCCCCGCATGACGTCCGCCACGAGTGGATCGCGGACGATGGCGCCGTCGCGGAGAAGCCGGTCGGCGAGAGCCTCGGCGTCGTCCGGACTCGGTATCTCCCAGCGGGCGCCGTCCAGCCGGAACGTGCGGTGCGTCGTATCGGGAAGGATGATCCCGCCGTCGACCAGATCGGGCGTCGCGGTCGCGCGCAGCGACACGCCTACCGCGAATTGAATGCCGACATAGTTCGCCTCGACGGGGACCGCGACGGTGTCCGAGCGTGTTTCGGGCCCGACGACCGCGGCGTGCGCCGTGTCGTGCTGCTCCCAGAACACCAGGCCCCACGTCTCGGAGGCCACCGAGGTCATTTCCGCGACCGCCCCGCTGCGGCACGACCACACCGTGTCGACCAGCGGCGACTCGGAACCGCGAGTCTCGAACGGTAGTTCCACCGCCGCAATTCTAGTACCTCCGCAACGACCCGTGGCACGCCTTCGGCGGCAGCTCGCGGGTCGTGCCGGACGCATCGACAATTCGGGACGTTCCCACTGGCGGAAAGGCCAAGGGAGTCAGCTGCTTTCGCGAGATCTTATTACCATGTACGAACCCTGATCCCGAACGGGGTGATGTCGCCGCCGACCTGAAGAGCTACTTCGACCGGACCTTCCCGCGCTGAGCCGCATCCTGCGCGCATGACCCGTGACGTGCGCTGGGCGCACGTCACGGGTCATGTCGGCGGCAGGCGTCAGTGGCGCCAGTGGTAGTCGTAGCCGCGGTGGCGGCGGTCGAAGGACTCCCAGTCGCGGTGGTGGCTGCCGTGCCAGTAGCTGCGGTCGCAGTAGGAGTAGTAATGCCAGTTGAAGCCGTTGTGCCACTGGCACGCCGGGTCGAACCAGGTGCGAACGCCGATGGACGCCGCGTGCGGTCCGGTCGTCGCGGGTGCGGCGGTGGCGATACCGGCGCCTGCGCCGCCGACCAGGGCGAAGGCGGCGAGGACGCTCGCGGTCCGACGGATTGTGCTGATCATGTTCTGCTCCAAGGATTTCGCCGCCGACTCCGGCGGTCGGCGTGGGGTGTGACATCGATACTGGCGGGTCCGGCCGCGCGCTACCGCCATCGCCGCGACACTCGGTGTGTATCCGCGGTTACACAGCGCGCAGCGGACCTCCGGAATGACCCGCGGCGTGCGCCCAGCGCACGTCACGGGTCATTCCGGACTCACGTAGTTCACGGGTTGGCCGCGGCGGCCGACAGTCGGGCGCGGTCGGTGACGATGACGCGGCCGCGGTGCAGGGTGACGATGCCGCGCTGCTCCAGGTCGCGCAGCACCCGGTTGGCGGTGACGCGGGTGGTGCCCGCCATCGAGGCCAGGTCGTCCTGGGTGAGGCGGACCTCGGCGACCGGCGCCGGGCCGCCGTAGATGCGGGCGAGGTCGGCCAGCCTGCGCACCACCCGCGCCTCGACGGGCAGGTCCAGCGCTTCGAGCACGGTCGTCGAAAGCCGCCTGACCTGGGCGACCAGGCCGGCGGTGAGCATCCGGTCGACGGCGGGGCTGGACGCGCGCAGCGTGTCGAAACGGGCCCGGCTGAGCGCGAGGGTCTCCGCGCTCTCCGCTGCTTCCACCGTGGCCGTCCGCTTGGCGTCGGCGCTGAGCAGTGCCAGTTCCCCGAAGGAATCGCCCGGCCCGATCATGGTCAGCGTCGCGGTGTGGCCCAGCGGGGTCGCCACTCGGATCAGCAGCCGCCCCGACTGGACCAGGTGCAAGCTGTCGCCGGGATCGCCCTCGTGGCAGAGAACCTCGCGGCGCTTGAACCGCCGCGGCGTACACGAGGCGAGGACCTGGCGGCGATCCGCCGGATCGAGACTGCGCAGCAGGGCGAACTCCGCGGTCATCGCAGGCCCCGCAGCACGAAGCAGGTGACCGACTCGCTGCGGCCCTTCACGCGGATGTCGTGCAGCGGCTGCGCCAGCGCCCGGGAACCGAGCTGCGCCATGGTGAGCGGGCCGATCACCACCTCGCCCGGTTGCGCCACGCCCTGCAGCCGCGCGGCGAGGTTGGTGGTGTCGCCGATCGCCGTGTAGTTGCGCATCTGTGCCGCCCCGATATTGCCGACCACCGCCGGCCCGGTGTTGACTCCCACCCGGAATCGCGGCCACTCGGGCCGCCCCTGCGCAATCTGTGCGACGGCGTGCTGCAGCGCCAGTCCGGCCCGCGCGGCCCGCAGCGGGTGGTCGGGCTGCGGGGTGGGCGCATTGAACACCGCCATCACCGCGTCGCCGACGAACTGCACGACGATGCCGCCCTCCGTCAGGATGACCGGGACGATCGCACCGTAGTAGGTGTTCAGCATCTGCACTACCTGCCGCGGATCGGCGTGCTCGGCGAACGGCGTGAACCCGCTCAGATCCGCCATCAGCACGCTCACCTCGGTGATTCTGCCCCCCAGGTCGGCCTCGGCCGGGTTGGCGAGCAGCGCCGACGCGACCTGCGGGGACATGTAGGACCGGAACAGCTCGTCCAGCTGCCGATACAGCCGGGCATTCTGTTCCAGAACCGCGAGCTGACGCTCGGTGAGCCCGAACCGCTTCGACAGCTCGATCCCGACCGGACCGAGTGGCTGGTCGGCGGGTGTGCCGCCCGCGGCTCGCTGCCGCAGCACGTCCACCATCTCGGTGAGGGCCCGTGCGTAGTCGCGCTCCAGCGCGGCCATGGTCTGGTTCAGCGTCACGCTGTCGAACAAGCCGAGCGCGGAGCCCTCCCGCCGGAACTGTACGTGACTGCTGAGCGCGATCAGCACGAAGGCCGCCACCATCAACAGGTGCCATTCCCACCACGACGCCTGCCAGCTGCGCCCGTAGCCGACTGCCATCAGCGCCTCGGTGAGCAGCAAAATGGCGGACAGCACACTGAGCAGCAGCAGCCCGCGCCTGCGGTGGAATTGGCGGGCATAGCAGACCGCGGCGCCCAGGTAGCACAACGAACCGGCATATGCGACCACCACGAGCGACCGGGAGGTCTCGGTGGCGCTGGGCAGGCCGTCGAACGGCGGCGACTCGGTGAACGAGAAGACCGCCCACATCGCGAGCGCGGCCGCGGGCAGCACCGACAGCAGCGACATCTTTCGGTACAGCCGCTCCGCGGCCGCGGGCCCGTACTCGATCGCCGACGCGAGCGCGGCGAATCCGCCGAGCGTCAGCCCCACCGGCACTGCGTAGACGAAACCGGCGTTCGGCTCGGCGATGATCACGCCCGGCGTCGCGACGGCGTGCAGACCCAGAAAGCCCGCCGAGAACTGGAACATCAACGACACGAACATCAGTCGCACATCGCGACGGCTGCGTGCGGCGCGGTACAGCACGACGCCGAGTGCCGTCGCCACGACCGCCGCGGCGGCCACCAGCCAGAAGTGCTGCGGATGGTGCTCGTAGTGCGCATCCAGCTGCGGATGCGAAATCAGCAGCCACAACCCGGCCACCGGCAGAACGACCGCGGCGACCCACGCCGGGACGCTCAATCTGGACATCAGTGAACCCTACCGGCAAACCGCCCTGCCCTGACCCGGCAAACACATTCCTGAATGACCCGTGACGTGCGCTCAGCGCACGTCACGGGTCATTCAAGATGGCGTTCTGTCGCCAGTCCGGCTTCGCGGGCGTCCACGAGCTCGTCCCAGTGGTCGCCGACCCATGCCGACATCGCGTCGATCGGGCCGAGAAGGCCGCGGCCGAGCTCGGTCAGGGCGTAACTGACCCGGTTTCCGTCGACGCGGCGGCTGATCAGCCCGTCGCGTTCGAGGATTCGCAGCGTTTGCGTGAGGACTTTGGGGGTGACGCGGTGCAGCGGCACGCGCAGCTCGCTGTAGCGCCGGGGCCCGCCCGACAGGCACTCGAGCACCAGTGCGCCCCACTTGTTCCCCACCCGCAGCGGAAGGACCGACGACGGGCATGCCTCGTCGAACATGTCGGGTGTCAGCGGCTCGCCCATCACCACACCGTAGTTCACGGCGCCTGCCCGACCTGGGCGGTATCCGATCGGTAACCTCCGGCAGGCATAGCTTCGCCGCCATGACGAAGATCATTGTTTTCGGAGCGGGCGGACGAGCGGGCCGGGCGATCGTCGCCGCGGCGTCCCGACGCGGCTACGAGGTCACCGCGGTCGTGCGCGACCCCGGTCGCCACCCGGACCTGGAGGCGGTGGCGGGCGACGTCACCGACCCGCAGTCGGTCGCCCGGCGGGCCGCCGGGCACGACCTCGCGGTGCATGCGGCAGGCGAGATGTCGCCGACCTTCTTCCCGGCGGCGGCGTCGGCGCTCCTCGACGGCCTCGCCGCCGCCGGGGTCGGCCGGCTGATCGTGGTCGGTCTGTCCGCCAACCTCCGCGACGGCGGTGGGACCCTCATTCGCGACGCTCCCGAGTTTCCTGACCAGTTCCGCGATTTCGCCCGGTCCCATGCCGCGGGCACCGACCTGCTCGCCGGCGCTCCGCCCGCTCTCGACTGGGCCGTGCTCTGTCCGGCGGGCGACTTCGACCACGGCGGCGCGGACCGCGGCCGGTACGCCTTCGCACCGCCGGATGCGGCGAACCGAATCACATACGGCGACTTCGCCATTGCCGTAGTCGACCAGATCGCCCACCCGGCGGTCAGCCGCGCGTACCAAGGAACCGCCTCGGCCTGAGCGGCCTCCGGAACGACTCGTGGCGCGCGTCGAGCGCAACTCACGGGTCGTTCCGGAGCTGTCATGTGCCACCTTCGCGGGCCACCCGGTCGTAGTCCGCCGGTTGGCGTACTGGGCGGGTCGGAAGGCCGTGCGTGTGGTTCCAGTTGCCGTGTATCCAGAACGCCCAGTGCGGCAACTCCAGCGGGGTGGCTGCGTTCGCCCGGATCCGCTGCTTGCGCACGTCCGAGATCCACTGTGCCGCTTCGATATAGGTATCGCGCTCGCGCGCAAGGTAGCGGGTGAGCACTGGGGCGAGGTCCATGCCGACCATGTGCGCGACCCCGGGGCCCAGACATTCGCAGGTGCGGGAACAGCTCCAGAATGACCCGTGACGTGCGTCCGACGCACGTCACGGGTCATTCTGGAGGCCGTTCAGGCCGGAATCGGGGCAGGTTCGGGGGTGTCGGTCAGCTCCGGGGTGGTGGTCGTCGACGGGGCCGGGCGCCGGGGGCGCAAGGTCCAGAGGGCGATCGGGACGCCGACGGCGACGATGGCGGCGGCGACTATCAGGGCGAAGCGGTAGCCGACGAGGAAAGCATGCAGCGGGGTCCCCTCGTGGACGGCCGCGGAGCGGGTGGTGAGGACGGCGCCGACGATGGTGACGCCGAGCAGCCCGGAGAGCTCGCGGCCGGTGTTGACTACCGCGGAGGCGGCGCCCGCCGCCGCGGGCGGCAGCTCGCCGAGGACGGATTCCATCAGCGGCGTCATGGTGAAGCCGGAGCCGACGCCGAAGCAGATGAACGGGATCAGCAGATCCGCGAAGCTGCCGTGCTCGCCGACCGCCGCGGTGGCGAGCATCCCGGCGACGATGAGTGAAATACCTCCCGCCACAGTGATGCTCGTGCCGATGCGCTTGGCGACCTGAGGCCCGACGGCGGCGAATACCGCCATGCTCAGGGCCATCGGAACGAAGGCCGCGCCCGCCTCGGTAGGCCCGAAGGCCAGCACGTTCTGCAAATACATGGCGGTGAAGAAATAGATTCCCATCACGCCGAAGCCCCACAGCACCATCGCCGCCAGGCCGCCGCTGAACACCCGCGACGAGAACAGCGACATGTTGACCATCGGATCGGCAGTGCGGGTTTCGATCACGGCGAACGCGATGAGCGCCGCGGCGGCGACCGCGAAGCTGCCCAGGATCACCGGCGAAGTCCAGCCGCGCTCGTGGCCCTGGATCAACGCGTAGGTGAGGGTGAACAGGCCGGTTGCCGAGGTGGCCAGCCCGGGGTAGTCCAGGCTCCGGCGGGACTCGGCGCGGGTCTCGTCCAAGGTCAGCGCGGTGATCGCCAACGACGCGATGCCGAACGGGATATTGATCAGGAAGATCCAGCCCCAGTCCCACCGCTCGCTGATGAAGCCGCCGATCAGCGGCCCCAGCGCCAGCGCCAACGCCCCGACCGCACCCCAGATGCCGGTGGCTTTCGCGCGCTCGCCCGGGTCGGGAAATATCGCGGCGATGATGGCCAGCGTGGTGGGGATGGCCGCGGCGGCCCCGACGCCTTGCAGCACCCGGGCCAGGATCAGCGCGGTTTGCCCGTCTGCGACCCCGGCGACCAGCGAGGCCAGCGTGAACACCGCCATTCCGCCGAGGAACAGCAGCTTGCGGCCGAACACGTCGGCCAGGCGTCCCCCTGCCAGCATGAGCCCGGCGAACACCAGGATGTAGCTGCTCACCACCCACTCCAGGCCGGCAATGCTCAGGTTCAGGTCCCGCTGGATGGAGGGCAGCGCCACATTGACGACGTTGTTGTCGAGGTAGGTCATGAACGTCGCCAGCGAGACCCCGATCAGGGCCCACCAACGCCGGTTGGATTTCTGCATGCCGGCACTCCTCTACGATGTATCTATACCTTGTACATGTACGTGGTACAGGAGAACCCGTACGTTGTATATTTGTCAAGTGAAGACCGCTGAGAATGCCCGCCTGAGCCGGGGAGCCGTCACCGACGCCGCCCTGGCGCTGGTCGACGCCGAGGGCTTGGGCGCGCTCACCATCCGCAGGCTGGCGACCGACCTCGGTGTCACGCCGATGGCGCTGTACTGGCATTTCAAGAACAAGGACGAGCTGCTGGGCGGTGTCAGGGAGCGCATCTGGAGCCAGATCGACGCCCGCCGCGATCCGGCATTGTCGTTGGAGGACCAGTTCCGCGCCTTGGTCGAGTCCTTGGTGTCGGTGCTGCGGTCGCACCCGGCCGCGGCGTTGCTGCTGAACGGGAAGCGCAACGACGAGCCGTCACCCGGCTTTCTGGCCGCCACCGAATCCGGCCTGTCGATCCTGACCGAACTGGGCCTGTCGCTCGAGGAAGCGGCCGCGGTGTGCTCTACCGCCCTGCGCGGCTCGATCGCCCTGGTCATGGGCGAGCCGGGCGCTCCGGAGCCGAACCAGAGCCCGGAGCAGACGCGGGAGATGCTGCGCCGCAAGCGGCTCGCGCTGGAAAGCGTCTCCGCGCAGCGCTACCCGCACGTGGTCGCCGCGGCAGGCCCCATGACCGCGTGCGACGACCCCGACGTCCACTACGCTTTCGGCGTCGACTTCCTCATGGGTGGTCTCGCCCGACTACTCGCCCGCTGATCCGGAACGACTCATGAGTTGCGTTCAACGCACTCCATGAGTCGTTCTGGAGGTGCGAATCTTGACGGAGAACTCCTCGATGGGCATCGAGAGCACTGTTCGGCGGCATGCCGCCGGCCGGCCCGGGGCGGCGGCCTCCGCAGTGCGCGACAGCGCTGCCGCGCGCTCGTCGCGCTCGTCGATCGGCGCCGCTCTGCCGCAGATCTTCACGCTGCGATAGGAAGAGCGTCCGCTGATCAGCGTCGCCGTCACGCAGAGCGGGATGCCGGTGGCCAGTGTGGCGAGGAGCCGGCCGTTGGCGGCCCCGTGCAGCAGCAGGCGGTCTCCGTCGCGCACGTGCATTGTCGCGATGACGACCGGTCCGTCGTCAGTGTCGAATCCGACATGGACGGCGAGCGCTTCGTCGAGGATCGCGTACGCGGTGTCCCGGTCGTGAGTGACGCGATCTGGGTCTCGCGCCGCGGCGGTGGGAGACATTCTCGAAATGTAAGGCGTGCCGGGCCCGTCCGCCCGCTGTGAATCCGCGGATGTCCAGAACGGCCGAATCCGAGGCAATTCCGGCCGAGTCGCACGCACCCGAGATCCTGGATATGCTCGTCGCGGCATGCGAATGCGGCTCGTCCGGTCCGAGTTGAACGTGGAGGCTGGCAATGGGTGTCGAGCACGGCGACGTCGATCGGGCGACCGAGCGGAAATACGAGCGGCTCAGTCCTTTCGAGCTGAAGAATGAGTTGATCGATCTCGCCGACGGCAACCTCAAACATGCGGCGCACGCCATGATCAACGCCGGCCGCGGCAACCCGAACTGGACTTCCATTTCGGCTCGCGAGGCGTTCTATATTCTCGGCGAATTCGCCGTCGCGGAGGCGAAGCGAAACTGGGACGAGTTTCCCGGAATGGCGGGCATGCCGGACGTCGCGGGCATCGCCCGCCGTTTCGACGAGTTTCTCACCGCGCGTGCCGAGAACGGCGGCGTCGTGCTGCTGCGCGAAGCGGTTCGGTACGGGACCGCGCAGTTGTCCTTCGACGCCGACCAGTGGGTGGGCGAGCTCGCCGACGCCGTCCACGGCGACCACTACCCGGTGCCGGACCGGATGTTGACCCACGTCGAGCGGGTGGTGCACGCCTACCTCGACCTGAGCATGGGCGGCGCGCCGCAGGGCGGCTGGGACCTGTTCGCCACCGAGGGCGGCACGGCCGCGATGTGCTATCTGTTCGACAGCTGTGTCGTAAACGGCCTGTTGCAGCCCGGCGACCGCATTGCGATCATGACCCCGATATTCACGCCGTACCTGGAGATTCCGCACCTCGCCCGCTTCCATTTCGACGTCCTGGAACTGAAGGCGTCGAAGATGGAGACCGACGGGGAGCACGCGTGGCAGTATTCGGCCGAGGATATCGAGAAGCTCGCGGACCCCGCGGTGAAGGCGCTATTCCTGGTGAATCCGTCGAACCCGCCGTCGGTGATGCTCGACCACGCAACCACCACCCGGATCGCGGAGATCGCGGCGAAAGAGAACCCGAATCTCACCATCATCACCGACGACGTGTACGGCACATTCGTCGACGGGTTCCGGTCGCTGATGTCCACCGCGGCGGCGAACACCATCGGGGTGTATTCGTTCAGCAAATACTTCGGGTGCACCGGTTGGCGTCTCGGCGTGATCGCGGTGGCGCGGAACAACACATTCGACGACCGCATCGCGGCGTTGCCCGAGCGGACGCGGGAAGCCTTGGCGCGCCGCTATTCCAGCATCGCGCTGCGGCCCGCGGAACTGAAGTTCATCGACCGGATGGTGGCAGACTCGCGCGACGTGGCGCTGAATCACACCGCGGGGCTGTCCACGCCGCAACAGGTGCAGATGGCGCTGTTCTCGCTGAGCGAACTGCTGGACCGAGACCGAGAACACCGCCGCGCGTGCCAAGCCATCATCGCGCGGCGGGTTGGGCAGCTCTACGGCGGCTTGGGCCTGCCGGTGCCGAACAACCCGAACGCGGCGAACTACTACGTCGAACTCGACCTGCTGATGTGGGTGCGCGGCCGCTGGGGCGACGCCTTCGCCGAGTGGCTGCAACAGCATTACGAGCCGGTCGATCCGGTCTTCCGGCTGGCCGAACACGGATCCATCGTGCTGCTCAACGGCGGCGGCTTCGACGGCCCCGAATGGTCGGTCCGCGTCTCGATGGCGAATCTGTTGCAGGACAGCTACGCCACGATCGGGCAGGTTCTCGAGCAGACCATGGCCGAGTACCACCAGGAGTACCTGAGTCGTGGCGCCGGGGCCGCGCGGAGTGCGCCGCCGAGCCCATGGGTGCGGTCGCCCGCGCCGGTCAGCAAGAAGTAGGCGGGCTCGAATGGACGCGGTCAAGCGGCTCCTTCAGGACACGCCCGAGATCGCCATCTTCGTGTGCCTGGCACTCGGGTACGCGGTCGGGAAGATCCGGGTCTGGAAGCTGTCGCTCGGCGGGGTGGCGGGCACGCTCATCGTCGCCATCTTCGTCGGCATGGCGGGACATATCGCGCCGAACGACCAGGTCAAGAATATCGCGTTCGCGTTGTTCATCTTCACCCTCGGTTACATCTCCGGCCCGACGTTCTTCGCCAGTCTCAATCGGAAAAGCCTCAGGTACTTCACGTTCACGGTGATCGAAGTCGTGACCGTCCTGATTCTGACCGCGGGCGCCACGGTGATCATGAAACTCGACGCAGGCACCGCCGCCGGGTTGATGGCGGGCGGCGCGACCGAGTCCGCGGCCGTCGGCACCTCGACCGACGCCATCGCGCGGCTCTCGCAGCCCGCCGAGACGATCGCGGCGTGGACCGCCAACGTCGGTACGGCCTACTCGATCTCCTACATCTGCGGCCTCATCACCGTCGTGCTGCTGACCAGCCAGATCTTTCCACTGCTGATGCGGGTCGACCTGCGGGCCGAAGCGGAGCGGCTCTGGGCCAAGCTGGGCGGCGGCGCCGAGGGCGACGGAACCCGGGCGCCTGCCGCTCCGGAACTGGTCGGACGCGCGTTCCGGGTGCAGCACATCGCGGGGCGCCGCCTCGGCGACCTCGTCGCGGCTACGTCGGGAGCGCTCGCGCTGGAACGGATGGTCAGAGACGGCAAGCACGTCGCCTACACCGACGACACCGTGCTGGCGGAAGGCGACGAGATCCTGGTGGTGGGCCACCGCGCCGAGATGGTGCGGGCAGAGACCGAGATCGGGCCGGAAATCGTTCCCACGAAAGAACTCGCGGTGGAGCTCGACCTCGCCCAGGTGGTGCTCAACCACCGCGACGCGGTCGCCGCTACGCTCGGTCAACTCGACGCGAAACTGGGCAGCGGCCTCTACATCACCAAGCTGGTGCGGCAGGACCGGGAGCTGCCGGTGCGGCCGGACACCCCGGTGCAGCGCGGCGACACCGTCACGGTGACCGGGGCCAAGGCGGACCTGGCCCGTACGATCCCCGGGCTCGGCTACCGACTCGACCCGGGCGTCAGAGCCGACATCGTCTACATCGCCCTCGGCATCGCGCTCGGGTTCCTGATCGGCAAGATCGTCGTCCGCGTCGGCGACATCCCGATGACCTTCGGCACCGGCGGCGGCTGTCTGCTGGTCGGGTTGGTGTTCGGCTGGTTTCGTTCCCGCAACCCCGAGATCGGCCAGTATGCGCCCGCGGCGGCCGAGGTCATCAAAACTCTCGGGCTGTCGGTCTTCATCGCGGTCGTCGGTCTGACATCCGGGCCGCAGGCGGTGAAGCTGGTGGAGAAGTTCGGCTGGGGCCTGCCCATCGCCGGAGTGCTGATGACCGCGGTACCCGCGTGCCTGTCGCTGTTCGTCGCGCGCAGGCTCATGAAACTGCCCGCGCCGCTCGCGCTGGGGGCCGTCACCGGCCAACAGTGCTCTACGCCGGGTATCACTGCCGTGCAACAGGTTGCGGGCAACGCGACGCCGCTGATGTCCTACACGATCGTCTACGCCATGTCGAATGTCGCGCTGCCACTGCTGGGTCCGATCACCGTCGCGATGGCGACGGCGCTCGCCTGACATGTCCCGTCCCGATCGCAGCACGCCGGAAAGGGCAGCACCATGAGGAGCAGAACCGTCCTTCTTCGTTTCGCGGCGCTGCTCGTCGGCGCCGTCGTGGTCCTCACCGGCTGCGGCGCCAGGCCAGGCGGCGCCGCCACGCCGAGTTCGGCGCCCGGTCCGGTCCGAGCCGGGGCCGGGGTCGGAGTCGGCAAGCCCGCGCACGCCGCGTCCGATTCCGGCTCGCTGCCGCGGATCGCCGTTCTCGCCACCGGCGGCACCATCGCGGGCAAGGCCAACGCCAACTCGGCTGTCGGCTACACCGCGGGCCAGGCCACCGCGGAGGACCTGATCAAAGCCGTCCCGGGAATCGACAAGGTCGCCACGCTCAGCGCCGAGCAGATCGCGAACATCGGCAGCCAGGACATGAACGACCAAGTGTGGGTGAAGCTCGCCAACCGGATCAACGAACTGTTCGCCGAGGGCAAGGTCGACGGCGTCGTCGTCACCCACGGCACCGACACGATCGAGGAGACCGCGTTCTTCCTCGACAACGTCGTCTCCAGTGACAGGCCGGTGGTCCTGGTCGGCTCCATGCGGCCCGCCACCGCGCTGAGCGCGGACGGCCCGGCCAACCTGCGCTCGGCCGTGCAGGTCGCGGCGGCCCCGTCGGCGCGCGGACGCGGCACGATGGTGGTTCTCAACGACACGCTGCACAGTGCGGACGACGTCACCAAGACGAATACCACCAGCGTGCAGACCTTCAAGTCCCCCAACACGGGTCCGCTCGGCTACGTCGACGCCGCGGCCGTCAACTTCGTGCAGCCGGTTCCGCAGCGGAGGCATTCGCATTTCCCCGTCCCCAGCGCCCCGTTGCCCCGCGTCGACATCGTGTACTCGCATTCGAACATGACCGCAGATCCGGTGAAAGAGGCATTGAGCCACGGAGCGAAGGGGCTCGTGCTGGCAGGCGTCGGCGACGGCAACACCGCGAAGCCGGTCCTGGACGCGCTGTCGAAGGCCGCGAAAAGCGGTGTGGTCGTGGTCCGTTCCAGCCGCGTCGGCTCCGGCGAGACGGTCCGCAACGCCGAAGTCGACGACGACCGCCTCGGCACGTCCGCCGCGCACTTCCTGAATCCGGCCAAATCCCGCGTGCTGGTGCAACTCCTCCAGGCCAACGGCATCACCGACCCCGCAAAGGTCCAGGAGGAATTCACCACCCGCTATTAGGCCCACTCAGCCGCACCCCTTCTTGCCAGACGCACCGGAAACAGCAGGCTGTTTCCGGTGCGTCTGGCAAAAAACAGTGCGGCTGTTACATCTTCGCTCGGTGTTCTTCGCTCAGCTGGATGATCTGGACGTAGTTGCCGTCAGGGTCTATCGCGGTGGCGAACAGGCTTCCCTCGCGGTCCTCCAGCGGTGCGAGCCAGCGGCCGTCCACGTCGATGTTGAGGATCAATCGCCCCGGCTCGGTGTTCTTCTCGCCCACGTCCTCGCGGGAGTCGAGACAAATGAACGTTCCGCCGAAATCGAGGAGGTCGTATCCCGGCCCCTCGCCCGGGGTGCGGCCGAGCTCGAGCTCGAACGCCGAAAGATACCAGTCGCGGAGTCGGTCGGGCCGGGCGCTGGAGAGCAGCATGCTGCGAATACGGGTCATACCGCATATGACCGACCAGACTCGCGAAACTCATCGCAGCGGGGATGGGACGCAGGACACCCATCTCCAGAATGACTCGTGGGGTGCGCCCGACGCACGCCACGAGTCATTCTGGATCGCTGGACGCGGAGCTCAGCGTCGACCGGAGTCGCTTATCGCAGCGGGGGCGGGACGCCTTCCATGCTTTCGGCGGGTGCTGCGGCCCAGCCGCAGGCTCGGTTGGTGTGCTGGAATGCCGACCGGGCGAAGGCGAGCGCGTCGGCATGCGGGTCGGCCGCGGTGCGGATGTCGTCCCAGTCGAGGATGTACTCGCCGAGGTCGGGGTCCCAGTGCGCGGCGGCGGGCGCGAGGGTCAGCGCGTCGATGCCGGCCGGAGCGGGGTGGGCGTAGGCGTAGAACGCGGCCGTGTCGTGGCGCTCGTCGCCCGGCCACCAGCCGACCGCGACTTCCTGGGCGTCCATCGCGTTGCGCATGATGAAGTCCGTCGACGGGGGTTGCGCGGGCTCCCCGGAGAACAGGCTTACGGCCAGGTCGAACGAACCCCACCAGGCGTTGACCGGAGTGCATCTGCCGCGGAACGGCGCGCGGTACTCCGCCAGGACTCGGGCGGCCTGGCAGGCGGCGGTGAAATAGGCGGTCACCTGCGCGGGATCGTATGTGGCGTGCTCCTCGTCCTCGTCCAGCGGCACGGACCACGCCACTTCCTGCGGCCGCGGGTCGATGTCCACTCGGCCCCCGTGCGCCCGCGTCGCCGCCAGCACCGATCGCGTCACCTCGCCGACGGACCGGTGCGGCGTCAGCGGGATCCGTTCGAACGCGCCGGCACCGTGCTCTACGACCGCCTCGTGCGACCGCAGGTCGAGCAGCACGCCGAGCATCCCGGACCCGTCCGGCGCAGGCAGCGGCGCGGTCTCCCAGCCGCGGGCGGTGAGGCGCAGCGCCGCGTGCTGCAATTGCGGCTCCGGCGGCGCCAGCGCGGCCGCCAGTTTCCCGAGAACCTGCGTGTGCGCGTGCACGGTGTCGCACGTTTCATGCCAGCGCCGGTAGGACAGTTTCGGCCACGGTGTGCTCACCAACTCACGTTAGCCCGCTGCAGGCGGTCCGGCATCCGGAGTCCGGGACGCCCGCGTAGTCGGGCAGTTCGACGCCGTTGATCGCGCGCTCGATCAGCCCCATGTCCCACTCGGCGGGCTCCGGGGCGGCGTCCGGGCCGCCGGCGTCGCGGCTGTGCGCATGCAGCCGCCCGATCTCCTGGTTGGCCTCGACGAACGAACGCATCCGCACCTCGTAGCCCGCGAATCCCGCCGCCGGATCCCACCCGGCGGCGGCCAGCTCGCCCGCCATCAGGTAGGCGCCGACCAATGCCAGCCCGGTGCCCTGTCCCGAGAAGGGCGACGAGCTGAACGCCGCATCGCCGAGCAGCCCCACCCGACAACTCGACCAGCGGTCCATCACCACTTGAGCGACCTGGTCCAGGTAGAAGTCCGGCGCGTCGTCCAGGTGCGCGAGGATGCGCGGAGTCAGCCAGCCCATGTCTGCCATTCGCTCGCGCAGCAGGCGTTTCTGGGCGTCGACGTCGCGATAGTCCACGTCGAGCCCGGGGGCGGAAAAGGAGAATATGGCCATCGCCTGCGTGGCGTCCCGGATGGGTCGCAGGGCGGCGGAGCGCCCGGACGCCTGGTAGTCGACCAGCCAGCGGTCCAGCCCGAACTCGTTGGGAACGCTGTAGAAGGCGAGCACCTGCCCGAGGTGGCGGACGAACCGCTCGTGCGGCCCGAACACCATCGCCCGCAGCGCGGAGTGCAGCCCGTCCGCCCCGACCACCAGGTCGAAGCGTCGCCGGCCGCCGCTCGCGAAGACCACGTCGACGCCGTCGGCGTCCTGGGCGAGTTCGGCGATCCGGTCGCCGAAGACGTACTCGACATCGTCGCGGGTGTCCTCGTAGAGCACCGCGGACAGGTCGCCGCGCAGGATCTCGATTTCCGCGATGTACCCGTCGCCGCCGTCGTCGTCGGCACGGAAGGTCTCCAGCACCGTCCCGTCGGCGGCCACGGTGTGCGCACCCGCGGTGTCGGTGCGCGCCGCGCGCACGGCCGCGTCCAGGCCCATTCGCCGAATGACCTCCCTGGTGACGCCGCGCGCGTCCACCGCCTGTCCGCCGGGGCGCAACCGAGGGGCCCGCTCCACCACCGTCACGTCGGCTCCGCGCCTGCGCAGCCAGTGGGCGAGCGCGGGTCCCGCGATGCTCGCCCCCGCCACCAATACCCGTGTCCCGCTCACTGCGCCTCCTGCTCACCACGTCCGGACCGATCGCCGGTGCCATCGAAGTCGACGGCGCCCGCCCGCGAAACTCATCGGTCCAACCCAGGGTGACCGTCCGGCGCCCCAACGGCCCGGCGCCAGGGCGGCAGGCAGATACAGAAACTCCAGAACGACCCGTGGCGTGCGTCCAACGCGCCTCACGGGTCGTTCTGGAGGATCTTGGCGGCTAGGTCAGCCGACCAGCGGACAGGAGCTGCCGAGGTTGAGGCCCGTTCCGGTCACGTTGACCCACCTCGATGCGCCCTTCGAGATCGGATACTGCGCCGCCTGCAGGTGGTGCCAGCCCTTGGAGAGCGGCGTCCAGGTGACGGTGGCCGTGTTGCCCGACGGGAACGCGGGGCTGCCCAGGATCACGTTGCCGTTGTCGCGGAACTCCACCGGCCGCGGGTCGGTGACGTTCGCGGTCAGCACGTACGGACACGTGACCCCGTAACCGGGTCCGGACGGCGGCGCGATGTTCAGCATCGTGACCGCCGCCGATGCGGGCGGCGCTGTGAGCGTGATGCACACTCCGGCCGCGGCCAGCGCGGCCGCCGCCATGCCCAGTGCGCCGTTGCGCCGTCGCGGCGACGGCCCGTCGGCGCGGGCGCCTGTTGCTTCGATCCGAGATCCGACCATGACATACCTCCAGTGGATTGCTCCACCCGGCGGCCCTGACGCTCGGCCGCTGGCTGATGACGTCGTTCTCCACCGAGTATCCGGTCACCGCACCCGTCCCGCTGTCCGAGGCGACGTTCGAGGCAAACGCGCGGATTCGGCCGAAAGCCGCGTTTGCGCTGAATCCCGAGCTGTCCCGGCAGGTCAAGGGTTCGGCTCGCGGCGGGTGCTACCGGTGCCGCGGCGGCCTGCGGGGCATAGTGTGCCCCGGGTGGGACTGACATGGATGCGGCCGGACCGGACTCGGGCATGAGCGCGGAGGACCTGCTGGCGCAGGCCCGCGCGGGCCTGACGCGCGTCGCCCCGGAGCGCTTGGCCGACCTGCAGCGCGCGGGCGCGGTGGTGGTCGACATCCGGCCGGCGGCGAATCGCGTTGCCGAGGGCGAGATTCCGGGCTCGACCGTGGTGGAGCGGATCGTGTTGGAGTGGCGGCTCGACCCTGCGGGCGCCCACAAGCTGCCCGGCCTGACCGCGGATACCCGCGTGGTGATCGTGTGCAACGAGGGATACGCGTCCAGCCTGGCGGCCGCCGACGCCCAACGCCTGGGCCTGAGCCACGCCACCGACCTGGTCGGCGGCTTCCGCGCCTACCGGCACGCCGGGCTGCCCGTCGTCGCTGGCGGCACCCCGGCGGTGCCGTGACGCGCGCGGCCGTTCAACTACCTCCAGAATGACCCGTGACGTGCGTTGGGCGCACGTCACGGGTCATTCTGGAGGTAACTGAACGGCCGCGCGCCGGCCGATCCGGTGTCCGTAGCGCTCGGCGAGCAGCGGGGCGCCCAAGCCGTGCAGCACCACGCTGCCCGTCACGACGACCAGGGTGACCCCGACGACCAGCTCTATGTCACCGGAGCCACTCAGGCCGTTGACCGCGAGCAGCGCGAAGACGATCGAGGCGACGCCGCGCGGACCGAGGCAACTCAGCACAATCCGTTCCCGCCACGAGAACCGGGAGCCGAACAGCGCGAGCAGGACCGGGACGATGCGCAGCAGAGTCAGCGCCAACAGGCCGAAGACCACGACCCGCCAGCTGAGCCACGGCACTACCACCGCGATCGTGCCCACCGTGAACCACAGTGCGAGCCCGCTGAATTCGGCCAGCCCCTCGGTCAGCTCCAGCGGCCGGCCGGGAATGTCGCCGTGGCCGGCCCGGTAGGCGATGCCCGCGAGAAACGCGGCGACGAAGCCGTTGCCGTCGATCAGCACCGCCAGCGCGTAGGTCAGCGCCGGGATCGCCAGAATCCCGCAGCGCACAGTGTGGGCGTCTGTCCACCCCCGCGTCGTCGCGACGGTCAGTGCGTAGCCCGCGGCGGCGCCGATCGGCACGCCGATCAGCATCGATTTGAACACTGCGGGCACCGCGTGCCCCAGCGCACCCAGCGCCTGGTCGGAGTCCGCGGTGCGCTGGATCGCCGCCAGCGCGAAAAGGAACAGCGGGGCGACCAGGCCGTCGTTGAGCCCGCTCTCGATGTTGAGAGTGTCCCGGACTCGCCTCGTGATGCGGCTGTCTGTGAGGACGGACTGTGCGGGCACCATGTCGGTCGGCATCACGACACACGCGACCAGCAACAGCAGCGGCCACGAATCCTGTTGCAGCACAAATCGACCCACCAGCATCGCGAACGGCAGGCTCAGTGCGAAGGCGACCAGCATCCGGGTGACCCCGGTATTTCTGGAGATGCGCCGGCGAATCTCGGTGGCGTCGTTGAACAGGAACAATGCCAGCAGGAACTCCGCGACGCGCTGAGCCGCCTTCGTATTGACCGACTCCATCAGCCAGTGCTCGGTACTGAGCCCGACGATGCATCCCACCACGATCATCGCCACCGGACCGGTCACACTCCAGCGCGTCATCGCGCCGGAGACGCACGCCCACGCCAGCACCACCGCCATCGTCGCCGCGATCGCCGCGAACATGCCCCTCCTTCAGCACTCCGAAGGCGCCCGCGCACGGCGCGGAACGACATAGCAATTTGTCAGCAAATATACGGGTGGCGCCGACCACTGCGGTGTCAGCCGGTGCACTCGGCCGCCCACCGCACGGCGTCTGAGGCGGCCAGCGACAGCACATCCATGTGTCTGCCCGCGTAGGACGCCTGTGCCACCTCGCAGCCGTGTGCTGCCACTCGCTCGGTGATCCGCCGCAGGTGGTCGGGCGGCACGGTGGGGTCGCCTGCGACCGAGGCCAGCAGCACGCGATTCGCCGCGGCGGGCGGAACGTCGGCGCTGCGCTCGAAGGCCTCGGCCAGGGCCGGGTGCCGCGCGATGTCCTGAATTCCCAGATCGGCGACCGTGTACGGGGCCAGCAAGGTCCGCAACTCGGGCACCGAATGCGATGTCGCCGCATCGAGCATTTCTTTCCCCTCGCAGGTGAGGAACTCCTCCGGGCACAGCCGCGGGTCCGCGCTGCGGGTTCCCGCGAGCAACGTCAGCACCAGCGCGTCGGCCGGGAAATCGGGATCGCGGGTGACGTGCTGGAAGTACGCCGCGTAGTCGGGCGGACTCAGCGCCACCGTCGCCCGGTGGTCCAGCCGCGCGCGCAGGTGCGGCGGCACCGTGGCATGCAACACCGCCGCGGCGCCCTGACAGAATCCGCCCGCGACGACGGCGCTTCCGACGCTGTCGTCGAGTTCCTGTGCGGCGAGACAGATAGTGACGACGTCGTGGGCGATTCCGTCCGGGGCCGGGAACGGGCTGATGCCGCACCCGTCCAGGCCCTCGTAGTCCGGCGCGGCGACCGCGAAGCCGCGCCGCAGCCATGCCGACAGATGCTTCAGCTCGGCCCCGGGCAGGCCGCGCCGCGACGGCATGTTGTGGCGGTCCAGACCGAGAAAGCAGTGTGCCCAGGTCAGCAGGGGGGACTCCGCCGCGTGCCCGCTCGCCTCCGGGAAGAACACCGACCCAGAGGTGACGCCGTCGCGGCTGCGGAAGCGAATCCGAAAGCCGCGCCGCGCACCGGCAGGCCACAGCTCGCGCGGCAGCGGGCAGACGTCATGCAGTGTGCCTGCGGCCGTCACGGGTCAGCCTTGCCTGCCGAACAGCCAATATCCGGGGGAATCCGGGTTCGCGCCGGTCAGAAAGTCGACCACGCTCGCGGCGAACTCGTCCGCGCTGAGCTGTCCGCTGCCGTCGACGTCGGTCCGGGCGAAGATCGCGTCGGACTCGTCGGCGGCGATTCCCAGTCCGGCGGCCACCGTGCGGAACTGCGCACGCGAGACCTGGTCGCTGTCGGAGTCGATCAATCCGATGACCGCCTGGACGAGATCCTTTGCGCTCTCGGCTATTTGGGCCGTGCCCGCGGCGGCGGCGCGGAACTCGGCCGGGTCGACAGTGCCGTCGCCGTCGGTGTCGCAGTACTGGATGAGTTGGCGTGCCAACTGCTCGTATCCGCGTCGCACGCGGGTGGAGACCGGATCGCCCAAGGGGCGCCGGAAGGACTGGACCAGCCGCAGGCCGTGGGCGCGGAAGTCGTCCAGGCCGATCCGGCCGTCGCCGGTGACGTCGAGCAGTCCGAAGCGGCTGTCCCAGTCGGGCGAGCGCTCGCGCTGTCCGGACGTGGCGTGCGCCGGCGCCGCGCCGATCAGGTCGGCAGCCCAGCGGGTTGCCTCGCGGGCCGCCGGCTCCAGCAGTGCAACGTGGTCCAGCGACTCGAAATCGCGGAAGGTGACCTGTGTTCCGGCGTCCGCGAGGCCGCCGGAGAACTTCCGCCCCTGGGCCGAAGTGAATACCGGATCGGCGCCGCCCGCGCACATCCACATCGGCCGGTCATATCTGGTCTCGGGCGGGCTCGTCGACTCGAGCGCCTCGATCAGCGGGCCCCAGGACGAAATTCCGGTGATGCCGGCTTTGTCGTTTGTCGTCGCCGAACACAGCGCGTCGAGTTCTTGCATGGAGGCGTTCGCCGCGGCGTCCAGCAGTGCCCGGCCCGCGGGGGTGAGGACCGTTTCCGGGGTGAATTCCGTTCTTCTGGTTCGCAGCCCGCTGAGAATCGTGGGAATGAGGGCGTGAACCTTCTGCGCGCCGTCCTGCGTGTACTCCCGAACGAAATCCAGGATATGCACGGGCGGCGCCAGCGACACCGTTCCCAGCAGCTCCAGTTCCGGTGCGTACGAAGTGCACAGCGCCGCCGCGAACAGCGAGCCGTGGCCGCCTTGCGAGAAACCCGCTATCACCGTGCGTTTGTCGGTTTTCAGGTCCATGCTGTGCACGGCGCGAACGATGTCGATGATGTCGTCGGCGATGGCCTCGCCGTCGAGGTAGGGATGCGGCTCGGTCGTGCCCAGGCCCTCGTAGTCCGTCGCGGCGACCACGAACCCCGCGCGCAGCCAGTGCGCCAGATGTGCCCGCTCCTGGGGTATCAGGCCCACCTTCGAGGGGGCATTGTGCTCATTGAGCCCCATTGTGCAGTGTGCCCACGTCAGCACCGGAGCCTGCGCGTCGACCGCGGGGACGAAGACGGAGCCGCCGACGGCGCGTTTGCCGCCGCTGAAATTGGGGGCGATGTACTCGATCCGATAGCCTTGCACCGCGCCTTCGGGCCAGAACTCCCGGGGCAGC
The DNA here is from genome assembly GCA_013362555.1 of Mycobacteriaceae bacterium. GTDB lineage: Bacteria > Actinomycetota > Actinomycetes > Mycobacteriales > Mycobacteriaceae > JABFVX01. Next base: position 4,319 of record JABFVX010000121.1, on the reverse strand, counting down.
GGATTCACCGCGAGCAGCGAGCCGGTTTCCAATTCAGGCAGATCGGCGATGACCGTCACGTGTTGACCTCCGAATTGCTGGCGATGCGGAGCAACGAGGCGAGCTAACGCTCAGCATAACCTCCGGAACGGCCCGTCGAGTACGCTCAACGCAACTCACGGGGTCGTTCTGGAAGTTTCCGAGGTGACCGGGGATACTCTCCTCGTGACTGCTCCTGACATCGACAGCTATCTGGCGGCGTTGTCCGAAACCGAGCGGGAGGCGCTCAATCGGTTACGGGCCGATATTCACGCCTTGTTGCCCGAGGCGCAAGAATGCATCTCCTACGGGATGCCCGGATTCAGAGTCCACGGCGAAGTCGTCGCCGGGTTCGCCGCTTTCACCAAGCATCTCAGCTATCTTCCCCACAGCGGCAGCGTGCTGCCTGCACTAGCCGACGACCTCGCGGGCTACGAGATGACCAAGAGCTCACTGCATTTTCACGCCGAGCGGCCCCTGCCGCGGTCGCTGGTGCGCGCGCTGCTCAGCACCCGGCTGCGCGAATCCGGCATCGAACTCCCGGCCGAGCTCCGCGCATGAGCTGACGGTCAGCCCGGTTTGACGACTTGGCGGTTGTAGATCCAGTTTTCGGTGCTGCGCAGTGTTCGCGGGGTCGCGCAGGTGACGAGAACGTCCACCCCCGTGGTGAACTGCAGAAAAATCGGGGTCGGGCCCATCACCCATTGTTGGCCTGCGAGGTACGGCGCACCGAAACTCATTCCGCTGCAACGCCACGGCACCCCCACTGGCGCGTCGATCCGGATCCGGCCGCCGGGCCACGGTGTCAACACCGGACCGGGCGGCGGCGCCGAGCTGCCCAGCGTCGGCTGCGCCTCGACGACTCCCGCGCCGCAGACCGCCGTCACTGCCATTACCGCCGCGATCAGGCGCAGACGACTCCCCATCGAAACCCTCCTCGACATCAGCCGGTGCGCACCTCGCTGCCGGCACCCCGAGCTCCATGAGACCACATGTTCGTCCGGAACGACCCATGAGGTGCGTTCAGCGCACGTCACGGGTCGTTCTGGACGTGAGAAGCGGCGTGGAAGGTGTCAAGAGTGCGTTAATAGAATCATCCGGTTGGTTTTATTGCGTTAGATTGGGGAGGTCGTCAAGCAAACTGGAAGGTATCTCGATGGGTATTCTCATCAGTGCACCCCGTGCAGTATTGATCGCATCCGCAGCTGTGAGCTGCGCTTTCTTCGGCACTGCCATGTCGGCTGCCGAAACCGCAACCCCGCCGGGCGTCGGGTCCGGCAGCGCGACCGCCGGAAACAGCGCCGGAACACTGCTGGGCACCGGCAGCGGCGCGATGGGCGCGGGCAGCTCCGCCGCGGGTTCCCTGGCCACCGGAAGCGCGGGCTTGACCAGCGGCAGCAGCGTCATCCCCGGCGTCGGGGCGCTGAGCACCGGCAGCGCGGCGCTCGGTGCAGGCAGCAGCGCCCTGGGCACGCTCGAATCGGGCAGCGCCAACGCCATCCAAGGCGGCAGCTCCGCCGCGACCCCGCTCGGCGGACTGGCCGACTCCGGCAGCTCATCCCTCGGCCTGGGCAAACCGGCAGCCGCAGACACCGCGGCCCCCAAACCCCCGCACGGGAAGTAGGCCGGGTTCACAAGCTTCCAGAATGACCCATGGGTTGCGTTGAGCGCACGTCACGGGCCGTTCTGGAAGGTACTGGGGCGAGTGTCGGGCGGCGGGGGATGAGACAATTCCGGCGTTGTCCTATGGCGAATAGTGAAGGAGCGGTTCGTGGGCGGGTTTTCGGCGTCGGAGGCGCGGGCGGTGTTCGAGAAGGTCGACGTCAACAAGGACGGGTACATCACCATCGAGGAGTACACGCAGGCGGTGCAGGCCTACGGCTTCTCCTCCGACGACGCCCGTCGGTCGGCTCTGAACATCGTGGCGAAGGCCGACCTCAACGGGGACCAGCTGATCAGCCTCGCGGAGCTCCTGACACTCGTGAGCTAGACCCTCCGGAATGACCCGTGAAGTGCGTTGAGCGCACTTCACGGGTCATTCCGGAGGTGTCGAAACAACTAGAATAGGTTCTAGTTGGTGCTATGTTGCGCTGGTGATCCCGACCGACGCACCTGGAGCCGCACCGTGACCGAGAATCCCCGTGTCGTCAGTCGCCGTGCCGTCGTCGTCACCGGAGCCGCCTCCGGTATCGGCTACGCCACTGCTGAACTCTTCCGCGGACTCGGCGACACCGTCTACGGCCTCGACATAGTGTCGACGGTCCCGGACGGCGTGACGTATTTGGACTGCAACGTGGCCGAACGCGCATCGGTTCGCCACGCCATCGGCGCCGTCGGGGCAGCAGAAGGCCGGATCGACGTCCTGGCCAATGTGGCAGGCGTGGCGCAGTTCGGGCGCTTCGACACGATCACCGACGCCGAGTGGGACCGTGTGCACGCCATCGATCTCAAGGGTCCTTTCATGACGATTCAGGAGGCGCTGCCCTACTTGCGGGCGTGCGCGGGCAACGTCGTGAATGTGTCGTCGGTCGCCGGTCGAGTGCCGCAGGGCTACACGGTCGCGTATTCGGCCGCCAAGGGCGGCCTCACCCAGCTCACGCGCTCGCTCGCGCTCGAACTCGCGCCGGAGAACATCCGCGTGAACGCGGTCTGCCCCGGCACCGTGGACACCCCGCTCGTCGCCGGGATCGCCGCGAACTTCCCCACCGACCTCGACCCCCGCGTGGCCGCCCGGCTGGCGCCGATGCTGCCCGGGCCTGCCATGGCCCCCGCCGAGGTCGCCGCGTCGATCGCGTTCCTGGCGTCCCCCGACGCGCGCATGATGACCGGCGCGGTGCTGGCACAAGACGGCGGCATGTCCTGACCCACAGCCGCACGCCTTTTTGCCAGACGCACCGAGTTCAGGCAACTATTTTCGGTGCGTCTGGCCACAAGGCGTGCGCCTGACGCCAAGGTCAGCGGCTCGCCCGCAGTATGCGGACCGGGCTCAGTGCCCGGGGCGGGTCGCCCTCGAATTCCGCCGACCCGGTCAAGTACCCGGCGACGAGATCCGCGCCCGCACGGTCCTCGACGTCGGCGAAGCCGAGCGCTCGCAGCTCCGCGGCGATTTCAGCGGGAGTGAAGTAACTGAACCACGGTTCGCCGACGGCCGCCGCCCGGTCCGCGCGGGCTTGCAGCTGCGTGCGTTCCGCTTCGGTCTCCGCCGTCCGCAGGTAGTCGAAGATCACCTCGACCGGCTCGGCTTGGCGGGCAATGTATTCGAGGGTGGCGCGGGCAGCGTCCGGCGTCAGGTAGAAGACGACGCCGAGCCACACGTAGACGGCCGGTTCGGTCCGGCTGAATCCGGCCGCTTCCAATCGTGGTGCCAGTGTGTCGGTTTCGAAGTCGACCGGTACGAAAGCGAACCCCTCGGGGAGGTCTATGCCGGACGCGGCCAGACGTCGGCGTTTCCATGCCTGGGTCGCGGGGCGGTCGACCTCGAACACCCGCAGGCCCGCATGCGGGTTGCGGTAGGCGAAGGTGTCCAGGCCCGCGCCGAGAATCACGACCTGTCGCACGCCGGCTGCCACGGCTTCGGCCACGCGGTCCTCGGCGAATCTGGCACGGGCGACCAGGAACAGGCGTCGCGGCCGATCGCTGACACCCAGCGACAGGATCGCCTGGCCGACATCACCGTGGGGAGCATCCGCTGCGGGCGTGCCCAGTTCGGTCAGTTCAGCCACCGTGACGCCCAGCAGGCGTGCCACCAGCGGATCGGCGAAAATCCTTGGTTGATCGGCAATCTGGTGATAGGCGCGGGCGTATGCCGCCGCGAGCGCGGTCCGGCTGGGTGCCTCGTTGTCCATACCCGCAAACTACGCAACCCGCCCGACCCGGAGTGCTGCAACTCCCAGCCGTCGCGAAAATCGGTTGCACCCCTGCGCGGTGTTCGGTGATAGTGGTGTCCACCAACGAACCGAGGAGCCGTGATGCGGCAACAGCAGCGACAGCGCCACCCGATGGCGGTCGCCCGCGTGCCGTGGCACCCTGCCGTGACCTGAGTCACGCCTGAATGCAGGAGAGCCGCCCATCGGGACGCCGATGGGCGGCTTTTCGTTGGCCCAAGTCCCTGTAGCGCAGGCCGGACAGCGCGCGCCGCTACGAACGGCGAGGTCCCAGGTTCGAATCCTGGCAGGGACACCCGATCCCGGTTGGTGTAGTAGGCAGCATGGCGGTCTTTGAATCCGTCGGCCCAGGTTCGAGCCCTGGACCGGGAGCCACAGCACCGATGCCCGTTGGTCCAGTCGGCATGGACGCCGCGC
>JABFVX010000455.1 GCA_013362555.1 Mycobacteriaceae bacterium | reverse complement strand
GTCGACCGCCGAGTCGACCATGTCCTCGATCAAGTGTGGGTCCGGCACCTGATCGGGCAGCGGTCGCCCGACGTCGACGACATCGGGCAGCCACGGGTGAGCGGCGATCAGTCGATCCAGGTCGTTGGTCCGGCGGGCGAGGGTCATGTTCGCGAATGCATACAGGACGCCGACAGCGTGATCGTGTCGCAGGCCCGCAGGAATATTGTGCAGGCGGGCGGCCGTGGCGGCGCGCTCGAGGGTACGGACTTGGCGGCCGAGATCGTTGACGAAGTAGCGGGTTTGGACGTCGGCTCCGCCGCAGCGGAGCATCTCGGCGAGTGTCGAGCCGATCACCGTGCCGCGCATCGAACCCAGGTGCAGCGGGTGAACCGGGTTGACGCTGGTGTGCTCGACCAGCACGCGCTGATCACGCAGGTGATCCCGCCACGGTTCCCACAATTGGTGCGGTTCACGCTCGGCAATCCAGTCGAACAGCGCCGAGGTGGTCACCGGAATACAGTGTGTCGCACCGGTGTGCGTAAACCACTCGAGCAGTGGTCGGCGCGGATGCCAATAGACCGGCCGATCGGCTACGGCGATGCCGCGATTGCGCAGGTAGGGGTTGAGTTCGGGATGGTCGCGCATGAACGTGCGTCGATGATGGCGGGTATTCATCGCGGGTCGGTCATCGTGTGCGGGATGAGCACTTGTCCGGTGCGTCTGACACCTGGGCCGCGGATCAGGGTCGTTCGGCGATGCCCTCCGAACGGTGACCATGCGTCTTCATGCTCATACAGCGTGCTGTTGACCGAGACGTGGCAGAAGTCGAGCGTGCCGAACGTCGGCAACCGCGACCCGAAAATGGTCAAACCCAGTGCGTAGTCGCCCAAGGCGAGCATCTGCGCCAGGTCCGTATCGTCACGATAGGTCACCAGCGGCAGGATCGGGCAGTACTTCTCCTCCAGCACGATGGCCGCGTCTGCGGCAGCGTCGAGGATCGCCAGCCCGCCCGCCGGGCCCTTCTGTTCAGGCTCGCGCAGGACGGTGCCGTGTCGGGCCAGGTCCGGCAGCCAACGTTCGCTCAGGCCGGTGATGAGCGGCGGTCCGAGTTGGGTTGCGGGGTCGTCGTTGTCGCCGATCCGCACCGTCGCCGCGACCGTCATCAGGGCCGCGATGAACTCGTCCCGGACCGAGTGGGCCACATACACCCTTTCGGTTGCCATGCAGTCCTGCGCGTTGTTGAACAGTGTGGCGGTGAACACGGCGGCCGCCGCAGCAGCGATGTCGGCTTCGGGGGTAACGACCGCTGCGCAGACGCAGGGACCTTGGCAGATCAACCGGATGTGTTCTGGCAGCGCGCGATCGAGGTGGGTGGCGTGTTCAGCGCTGCCGCAGTAGATCATCCCGTCGGCGTTGTCGGCCGCTGTCGCGGCGAACTCGGACCAGGGCTGCTCGACCAGTTCGACACCAAGTCCCGCCTCGGACGCCAAGGCGAACAGCAGGTGCACGCACTCGCTCGACGCGCGGGCCGCGCGCGTCACGACACGATTGCCCGCCAAGGCCGGTGCGAGCGCAAACAGCAAACTCGAATACAGCGGCAGCGTCGCCGGCGTCGCGGCGAATACCGTGCCGACACCGCGCCGCCGCGCCAACCAGGCGTTCCTGACGCTCGGCGTCAATCCGTTCAGCAGCCAGTCCAGTTCGATCCGGGCCGTGGACGCGGTTTCGACCCGCAGCAGCGCCGCCGTCAACTCCGCCCGATTGGCCCGCACAGCATCGGCCAGCCGGATCATCGCAACGGCAGGATCAACCGGTAGCGACGTGGAGCAGGACATGACCGGAAACGTTAGCAGGACAAGCCATGCCGCTGCGCCCGGATTCTCCTGCTGTCAAATACGTTCCGGTGCTGCGATTCCCAGCAAGTCGAGGCCCTTGGCCAAGGTGTCGCCGGTCAAGCGGCACAGCACGATCCGGTTGCCCCGCACCCGGGGATCCTCGGCCTTGAGCACCGGGCACGCTTCGTAGAACGCGGTGAAGGTCTGCGCCAGGGTGTAGAGGTACCCGGCGAGGCGATGCGGTTCGAGCGTGTCGGCCACATCTAGCAGTGCCCGATCGAATTCGTCGAGCCGCAGCGCCAGTGCCCGCTCGGCCGGTGCGAGCTCGAGGTCGACGTCCACGCGTGGCGACGGGTCGCCGGGCGGCACGCTCGCCAGGATCGACCGGATTCTGGCGTGCGCGTATTGCAGGTAGACGCCGGTGTTGCCGGTGAAGCTGACCATCCGGTTCACGTCGAACACGTAGTCCTTGATGCGCGACCCGGACAGGTCGGCGTATTTCACCGACCCGATACCGGCGGCCTCCGCGACCTGGTCCAGCGTCGCCGGGTCTTCGTCATGGACCTTCTCGGCCACGACCGTGCGTGCCCGGTCGACGGCGGAGTCGAGGAGTTCGGTCAACGGGATCGTGGAGCCCGAACGAGTCTTGAACGGTTTGCCGTCCGCCCCCAGCACGGTGCCGAACGGCACGTGGACCGCGGCGACCTTGTCGGTCAGCCAGCCGGCGCGGCGCGCGGTGGCGAACACCATCGCGAAATGCTGGGACTGGCGCGCATCGACGACGTAGAGGATCTTGTCGGCGGCCAACGTGGTGATGCGGTAGCGGATGGTCGCCAAGTCGGTTGCCGCGTACCCGTATCCACCGTCGCTCTTACGCACGATCAACGGAACGGGTTTGCCGTCGGGGCCGGTGAACTCGTCGAAGAACACGCACAGCGCGCCGTCGCTTTCCACCGCGATCCCGAGTTCGACCAGTTCTTCGACCACGTCGTCCAGTACGGCGTTGTAGGTGGACTCGCCCGCGGAATCAGCCGGGGTCAGCAACACCCCCAGCCTGTCGTAGAGAGCTTGGAACGAGCGCTGCGACTCGGCCACCAAGTCCGACCACGCCCGAAGCGTCGCCTCGTCCCCGGCCTGCAACGCCACCACCCGCGTGCGCGCACGAGCAGCGAAGTCGGCATCGCTGTCGAACTCCGCCCGCGCCAGCCGGTACAACCCATCCTACGCGGCAATCGAGGCGTCGGCGCCGGGCAGGTCGGTGTGGTGCCATCGGGCATCGGGATGCTCGTCGATGTATTGGATCAGCATC
>JABFVX010000200.1 GCA_013362555.1 Mycobacteriaceae bacterium | reverse complement strand
TGTCAACGAAAGCAACGGGTGTCAGGATGGGCTTACCGTGATGCCGACGCGGCCGTGGACGCGGCGGGCCCACCGCGGCGCCCACCAGCACGCGTCGCCGAGGATCTTCATGACCGCGGGGACCAGCAGCATGCGGATGATCGTGGCATCCAGGACGAGCGCCGCGATCATGCCGTAGGCCAGGTACTGCATCATGGCGATGTCGGAGAACGCGAAAGAGCCGGTGACCACGATGAGGATGAGCGCGGCGGCGGTGATGACCCCGCCCGTGTGCGCGATGCCGTAGCGGATCGCCTCCGGGGTGTCCGCGCCGCGGGCGCGGGCCTCGGCCATCCGGGACATGACGAACACCAGTGCCACGATGATCACCAAGATGGCGAACATCAGCGGGCCGGGGGTGACGTCGAGCAGGCCCGCGCCGACGCCGTCGTAGAACACCACTGTGAGGAACCCGAGCGTCGCCGTCAGCGACAGCAGGCTCACCAGCATCGCCTTGACCGGCAGCACGAACGAGCCGAACGCCAGGAACATCAGGACGAACGACGACACCGCCAGGATCGCCAGCAGCAGCGGCAGTCGGTTGATGAGCCCGTGGATGGCGTCGCGCTCCAGCGCCGGAGTGCCTGTCACGTACATCCGGACTCCGGGCGGCATTGTCAGCGAACGCAATGCGGCGATCACCGTGTCGGCGTCGCGTGCCTTGTCGACCAGACCGGACGACAGTTCGTTGACGCCGTCGACCGTCGGCTGGTCCGGCTCGAACTCGTTGCCTGCCAAGGCGTGTCCGCCCGCCCGGTCGGCGGCGGCGGCGATCGCCGACAGCGTCGCGTTGTCGGCGCCGGTCACCACCAGTTTCAGCGGGTCGGTACGCAGGCCGGGGAAGGCGGCGTCGAAGTCCTGCTGCGCGACGCGCGCGGGGTTGTCCGGGGAGAGGTACTTCTCCGACAGCCCGCCGAACTGGACGCGCAGGAACGGCGTCACCAGCCCGAGCAGCAGCAGCACAATGGGCACCGCGACGAGCGCCGGCCGCCGCATCGCCGCGCGGGCCAGCCGAGACCAGAACGACGCGTCGATCTGCGCCGCCGTCCTGGTTCGGGCGAACCGCGCGAGCCCGAACGCGTCCACCCTGCGCCCGAGCCCCGCGAGACCCGCGGGCAGGACCGTGCACGACAGCACCGTGGCCAACAGCACCGCGGCGATCGCGCCGTAGGACAGCGAGCGCAGGAATCCCAACGGGAAGATGAGCAGTCCGCCCAGACAGATCATGATGATGGTGGCCGAGAACACGATGGTGCGCCCGGCGGTGGCCACGGTCGTGCGCACCGCCTGCTCCACCGACCGTCCTTCCGCGATCTCCTCCCGGAACCGGCCCACCGAGAACAGCCCGTAGTCGATGGCCAGGCCAAGCCCGATCAGCGTCACCACCGATCCCGCGAACCCGTTGACTTCGGTGAAGTTCATGACGAACCGGATGACGCCCTGTGAGCCGACGATGGTGAGCGCGCCGAGCAGCACCGGCAGCGCCGCGGCCACCAGGCCGCCGAACACGAAGAACAGCATGATCGCCACGAGCGGCAGGGCGATCATCTCGGCCCGGACGGTGTCCTCGGCCATGCCGTCGTTGAGCGCCGCCGCCAGCGGCATCAGCCCGGCCAGCTGGACTCGCAGGCCCGGCACCGCGAACGCGTCGCGCACGGCGTTGTAATTGGCGAGCCGCTCGGTGTCGGTGTCGCCGCGCACCCCGACGCTCATGAAGCCGCAGGCGCCGCCCGCGGTTCCCGCGAGGCGCTCGGCCGAGCGACTGTCCCAGTAACCCTGCGGGTTTCGCACCCGGTCGCCGTGTTCGCGCAGCAGCCGCGCGTAGGTCTGCTCGGCCGCGGCGGCGATGTCCGGGTCGTTGAGGTGCTTGCCTGCGGGCGCGGTGTACAGCGCGACGATGTCGCGTCGGGTGTCGCGCCCGAACACGGCGTCGGCCAGGTTCGCCCCGGCGACCGACTCGCTGGTCTCGTCGAAGAAGCCGCCCTGGGCGAAGCGCGTCTCGTAGCCCACCCCGTACAGCCCGAGCAGACCGATGGCCACGACGAACCCCGCTATCACGGCGTAGCGGGCGCGGAACGCCCACCGTCCCAACCAGTCGAACAACGTCGATACCCCTTACGAGCAAGCGTCGGAGTGGTGTGCGGCAGCAGCCTACAATTGGTCGAACTCCGTGTCAGATTATCTTCGCTACGAATCCCGAACAGTTGATTATGTACGGATTCCGGCCCGTGACCCTCGTGGTAGATGATTTGCTTAACGTAAGCGGAGCTACAAAAGGGAGTGCCAGTGGGCGGCGCAGCCGAGGTGAGGGCCGGAGCCGAAGTGGCCAAGCGCGGGCCGGGCCGGCCGCCCGAACCGGGCATCATCGAGCGTCGGCGGCGCGAGCTCGTCGAGGCCGCGTACACGGTCTTCGCCCGAAAGGGCTACGCGGCCACCGGCGTCGCCGACATCGTCGCTGAACTGGGCGTCGGCCGCGGCACGTTCTACCGGTACTTCGACAACAAGCGCGACATTCTGGTCAGCGTCCTCGATTTCGGGCTCGACCGCATGATGACCGCCGTATTCGAGCAGGACACAGTCGGTTTCGTGGCCGCCACCGACGGCTCCGCCGACGTCGAGGACCTGCTGGACTACCTGCGCGGCTCGCTCGAGCGGATGTACACCATCATGGGCGACGATCCCGGCTTGGCCCGGGTGGTGGCCTTCGAGTTGACCGGGGTGGACGACGAGCTCACCCAGCGGCTGTTCGGCCTGACCGACCTCGGCGCCAAGTCGATCCAGGGACTGCTCCTGCGCGGCGTCGAGCTCGGCCTGATCCGCGACGACCTGGACACCGAGACCGTCGCCCGCATCATGACCGCGGCCTTCATGCCCGCCCTCGTCGAGTCCATCCGCGGCGAGCTCACCCCCGACAAGACCCGCCGCTACGTCGACGCGTCCATGGCGCTGCTCCGCACCGGAGTCTTCGCCGCCTAGGCCAGAAACCTCCAGAATGACCCGTGATGTGCGCCCAACGCACGTCACGGGTCATTCTGGAGGTTTGCAACTCGGCCACCCGAGCAGCGATGAATTCGGGGCGGGGCGGCGGTAGGTACTTCTGCAATCGG
>JABFVX010000551.1 GCA_013362555.1 Mycobacteriaceae bacterium | reverse complement strand
CCGAGCGATTCGGGTGTGGGAGCGATCGTTCACGGTGAACGGTGGAAGCCGGGTGAGGCGACGGAGAGGCGCAGGGTGTCGTCGCGGTGGGTCACGGTGAGCTCGTACCAGTCGGAGGTCTGGGCCCGCGCGACGATGCCTGCGGCGTCGGCCGCCAGTGTCACCTTCCAGCCGTGCCGCTCCCAGATGCGCACGATGACGGAGGGATAGATATCGGCGCGGTCCGGTGGCGGGGGGTCGAGGAAGTAGCGGGTCTCGAGCCGGTCGACCTGGTAGATATTGCCTGCATCGTCGTCGAACGGCAGTACCGTCTCGCCGTTCGGTCCGTCGTCGGTGCGCAGCACCATCTGGCCGCCGAGTCCGTCGAGCAGTTGGGCGACGAGGTCACGGGTGCGGGCTCGCGCGGCGTTCTCGGTGAGTTCCCGGTTCCACACGACGGCCCGCGCCGCCCGCGGCACGGATTCGATCGCGCGCCGGAGTTCGTCCGGCGTCGGGGCAGGAGCCGCCGGGGCGGGCGGGAGATCGCGCTCGAGCTGGAAGCCGTAGCTCATCAGGTCGTCGAGGGCTTGCGGCAGGTCCAGCGGCTTGTCCATGTTGCCGTCCGCCTCCCAGCCGATTGTCCCGCCGGGCAGGTCCGGAGAGACGAAGTAGCGGGTGTCCCCCATGCCTTTGGCGACCAGCGTGGCCCGGCTTCCCGCAATGTCCTCGCCCGCTTCCCAGTTCCGCACACGCGCGACCAAGTCCAGCGCTTCGTAGGTCAGCATGTCCCGGGGGCGGGTGGGGCCGAAAGAGATCCCGTCCAGATCGGTGAACCCGGCGTGCACCGTCCCGAGGAACACTCGCAGAGCCTGCGGCAGCGCGTTCCAGTGCGCAGGCTCGTCCGCTCCGAACGTGTCCGGATCCCAGCCTATTCGGAACTCGTGCGGCTGAAACGGCTTGCGCAGCGCATACAGCAGCACCCAATCGCCTCGCAGCAGGCAGACCCGCACGTCATCCAGGCACTCGCCCAGCACGGCCGCGAACCGCGGCGTCAGTTCCACGAGCATGTCGAGGTTCCACAACGCCACCGCCGCCGATCGCCTGGCAGCCGAATCCAGGCCGCCCGCGACGCCCGCCCAGCGGGCCGGAACATGGGCAGCGGCCGACGAGCCCGGCTCGACCAGCAGCGCCGAGCCGGGGCCGAATTCCGCCGCCACCCGGGCGAATTCCACATCGTCCACGGCACCATCGAACAGCGTCCCCACTGCTGGGGACCGCAGTAGCTACCAGCACCCCGTACCGGGACAGGCGCTGTACTTGGCCTGACACCCGGTAGCCGAGCCGTTGGGCGGCTACCGACTTGCCACTCGGGAGTCCGCACATTTTCTTGTTCAGGTAGCTCCGACTTGTCGGTCTTCATTCTATTTGCATCACCGACGGTGCTGCAATTTGCCACCACCGGGAAGTCGGAGCAGGCGGTAGCATGTGCGCCTATGAGCAGGCTAGCGTCAAGATACACTACTGCATCGGCCCATTTCCGTAGGGGATCCAGTGCAGTACAACATCTTTGATCCTCCGGACTATGGTTTGGTCACGCCGATTTCCGTGCCGGAGTCTGCTCGAATGCCCGATTCCGTCACCGGCGTGGCGACGCCTGCGGAGTACGATATGTACTTCAGGCTTGTCCGTCGGTCCATCGGACTGAGCGACTGGACCCGCACGTGTTTGACCGTAGGCCGGGAAGTTCTCGCGGACCTGGATAAGACCAATTTGTCCGACCGCGAGAGGTGCGATCTCCTCGCTGGACTCGTCGCCGTCCAAGAGATGACGCTCGCGCGCTGGCTGACCATCGGTTCAGGTATGGAGGACCAGCCATGATCGATGGGGCCGCCCGGCCGGATCCCGGCCAGGAGACTGCTATCCGACGCTGGAAGCTGGGACATCACGTATTCCACCTCTACCTGCTGGCCATGAATACCGAATTGCCTGTCGCACTGCGCCACGTCTTACACGAACGCTGGCAGAACCTGTCGGATGTCCTTGATCGGCTGACCATACTGTACGACGCTTCGACCGCGAGTATGAAATACGCAGCCGATTTCGACTCGGATCAGTACACGAGCCTGATTCGTCCGTCGATGTCGCCCCCCTTCATGAGTCCAGGGTTCTCTGGTGAACTCAACAAGGATCATTCGACGATGCTCGCGCTCATGAAAGAGTTGCGGCACACATTGAAGGTGCGATTGCGCGACAGCCGATCAGCGGGTGTTCCGGACGAAGTAGCGACGGCGGCGACGGCGCTGTGGTCGGCGCAGGCCCGGAACCGGCGCCATCACATGCTCGTGTGCGAGCGATTCGTCCCGGACGGCGGGTCGTTGTTGCGGGAATATTTCTCTCGCGTGGAATCGGACGGTCACGTCGTCGGGAAGGAGTAGCGAACGTGGATCTCGAGCGGTGGCTGGACGAGGCTGTGGCACGGCACCGGACATGGACCGCAGGCTTCGGCCCATATCGAGCGCACCCGTCCCTGGAAATTACGGACGAACGCTTCGCGGAGGCTTTCGCAGAGTTCAGCGACCGACTCGCCGACAACTATCCGTTCTTCCACCCGCGCTACGCCGGACAGATGCTCAAGCCGCCACATCCTGCGGCGATGGTCGGCTACCTCGCAGCGATGCTGGTCAACCCCAACAATCATGCGCTCGACGGCGGTCCGGCCACGGCACGGATGGAGCGTGAGGTGGTCGAGCAACTCGCCCAGCTGTTCGGATACCACAACTATCTCGGACACCTCACGACCAGTGGCACCATGGCGAACCTGGAGGCTCTCTTCGTAGCCCGCGAGCTGCATCCGGACAAGGGCATCGCCTATAGCGACGAGGCGCACTACACACACCGGCGAATGTGCGGTTTGTTGGGCGTCGAAGGGCACGCGGTTCCGGTCGACGAACTGGGCCGGATGGACATGCAAGCTTTGCACCGACTGCTCGGCACCGGCCGGATCGGCACTGTGGTCGCCACGGCGGGGACCACGGGACTGGGCGCGATCGATGCCGTGCACGAGGTGCTGGCCGTCGCCCGGCACTATGCCGTCAGGGTGCACGTCGACGCCGCGTACGGAGGATTCTTCGCGCTGCTGGCCGACGACGATGCCGCGCCGGAAGGCTTGCCGTCGGCGCCTTGGCGCGCCATCGCCGAATGTGACTCGGTGGTTGTCGATCCGCACAAGCACGGCCTGCAGCCGTACGGCTGCGGTGCGGTTCTCTTCCGCGATCCCGCCGTCGGCACGTTTTTTCTCCATGACTCTCCGTATACCTACTTCACCTCGGATGAACTGCACCTCGGCGAGATCAGCCTGGAATGTTCACGAGCGGGTGCCGCGGCAGCAGCGGCCTGGCTTACTTTTCGGCTGCTGCCACCCACGCGGGAAGGTTTGGGTCAGGTGCTCGCCGCCGGCCGCCGGGCCGCGCTGCACTGGGCGGACTTGATCGACCGATCCGACCGCCTTCGGCTCTACCAGCGACCGGAATTGGACATTGTCACCTATTTCCCGGTAGGCGGTTCGCTGACCACACTGTCCGCAGTCGACAACGCCGCCGCCCTGGTCTTGGCAGAAGCGATGGCGGACCCGTCCGACCCGGTGTTCCTGAGTACTTTGCGGGTTACCAGTCAGGCCTTCGGACTCCGTGCTCCGGACCTGACTCCCGATGCCGAGGGCGCCCGTATTCTACGCAGCGTACTCATGAAGCCCGAGTCCGAGTTCTATGTCGAGCAGTTGCATTCCGGCGTGGAGCATTTCGTCCATCAGGTCCTCAGTCACGCCCTGTAGCAGCTGTGTCCTGGCGGGTGTCCGGCGTAAGCGAACCGCTGTCAGGACGACTCGCAGATAACCACCGGAATGTCGCGCGTAGTGCTGCGCTGATATCCGTCGTACGGGTTGCCGGAGCCGCGGGTGATCTCAGGCCAGAGCTCGGCCTTCTCCTCCGGCGACGCCGTGCGGGCGACGTAGGGCTTCGTCTCACCGCGCACGGTGATCTCGACATCGGGATGGGCAACGAGATTCAGATACCACGCGGGGTTGTGCGACGCGCCGCCGAGCGAGGCGATCAGGACGATCCGCTCCGAGCTGAAGATGGGCGAGCTCAACAACGTGGAGCGCCGCTGACCGGTCTTGCGGCCGATGGTGTGCAGCTCCAACGCCTGCATCCTGCCAAGTTTGTGCGGCCAGCGACCGCCGGTCAGCTTCAACAAGGTTCGGTGCCCGTTCTCCAGGACCCACGCGCCGCTTTCGGCAACCCAGTCGGGGGTCTTCTGCTTGTCGCCCATGACCTCTCCTCCGCAATTGGTCGACATCTCCTGTCGAGACTATTCGGTAACCTTCGTGACCGCATCGGGCGTAGTCGCGCTGAGCCAATGGCTGGAGCCGCCGACCACCGCAACGACTTCGGGGCTCCTTGACACGGCATAGGCTCGAGTGCTTGCTGAGGTCGGTTGTCGGTGCCGCCTGTCAGAGTGGGGGTGACGGAGTCGACGCGAGAGCCGGTCCGAGGGGGACTCATGGCCAATATGTTCGATGAATTCGCAGAATTCACGATGGCAGTTGCGGGGACGACTATCCACGGTCGATCCGGCGGCCAGGGTCCGCCCCTGCTGCTGTTGCACGGCATACCCGAAACGAACCTGATGTGGCATCGGGTCGCGCCCGCGCTTGCCGCGACGTATACGGTTGTGGCCACCGACCTTCGGGGCTTCGGGGACAGCGGCAAGCCGACCAGCGACGACAATCATGAGCCGTATTCGATGCGAACACTGGCATCGGACCAAGTCGAGGTCATGAGACAGCTGGGCCACCACGAATTCGGCGTGGTCGGCCACGACCGCGGAGCCCGCTGCGCGTACCGCATGGCACTGGACCATCCCGAGAACGTCACCGGCTTGGCCGTGCTCGACATAGTCCCGACCTGCGATGTCTTCGACAATGCCGACATGCGGTTCAGCATCGGATACTGGGTGTGGGCGTTTCTCGCGGCCGCATACCCTGTGCCGGAGACGCTGATTGCCCATGCTCCGGCAACGTTTGTCAATCACATGCTCGATACGTGGTCGGCCGATCCATCCTCCGAACGAGATCCGAGCCGAGTACATCGCGAAATTCTCGTCGCCGGAAACCATTCATGCCGTGTGCGAGGAGTATCGGGCTGCGGCGACACTGGACTATCAGCACGACCGACAGGACAAAGGCACCCGTTTCATCCACTGCCCGGTACTGGCACTGTGGGCACAGCACGGTGCGGTCGCAGACTGGTACGAGCCCCTGTCGATCTGGAGCGAATGGTCGCCGACGGTGCGCGGAACAGCGATACCGGGAGGGAATTTCATGGCCGAGGAGAACCCTGACGAGGTGACCCGCGAGCTTCTCCGATTCTTCGCTGAGACCTTCCGGAACGCCTCAGTCCGACAAGGGAGCGAATTGCGTGCCACAGGCTCGCCATCCGGTGGACGGACGGTGACGCCGCTTCGGAGTTGAGGCATGCGCTGTGACGTCCGATCGGACCAGAGGTGGGCCACGACACCAACCGATCAGGATCACGATTGGCGGTACTTGCGCACCTTGGCGAGGTTGCCACAGCGTTGCATCGAGCACCATCGGCGGTGTCCGGGGCGAGAGGTATCAACGAACAGGAGCCCGCAGTCCTCGGCAGCGCAGACACGGATGCGGGATGCCAGCGGACCGGCGAAGAGGTCGATGGCGTCGCGGGCGAGGGTGGACAGAGCGGCGCGCGCCGTCGGCTCAGCGGCGTACGCGACAGTGCCGTCGCGCGCGAGGACAGGAGCAAGAGGGGGTTCTGCGGCGGCGGCATTCAAGGCCGCGACGTCGTCGGGCTGCAAGGGCTTACCAGCGGCAAGGCCGTAAGCAGCGCGCGTGACGGCAGCGCGCAACGCCCGCAGGGCAGGCAGGTCCGATCGGTCGGCGGCGAGATCGTCGAGCTCGAGCAGAAGCGAGACCCACTGTCGTAGCTCGTCCACTGTGTGCACAAGTTCCCACGCTGCAAGCTCTCCTTCACCGCCGGTGTGCACGAGATCCAGCGCGGCCCGTCCGGTTCTGAAGCGACGGCGCAGGTCGGGTGGAAGCTCCGCTCGGGTTTGCATGACACCAGTATAAGTGGTTACAGTGAGGTCATGGCAATCGCAACGCACATCAATCCCGAGAAGATGCTCAGCAACCCGGCCTTCACCCAAGCGGTGCGCGTCCCGGCGGGTGCGGACATCATCTACATCGGCGGCCAGAACGGCCTCGACGCCAACGGCCGGCTGGCCGGAGCGGATGTCGGCGCCCAAGCGCAGCAGGCGCTGGCCAACCTGCAGACCTGCCTGGACGCCGCGGGCGCCGCGATCGAGGACGTCGTGAAGTGGACGATCCTCATCGTCGATGGCCACGACATACGCGCCGGGTTCGCCGCCTTCCAACAGGCCTGGGGGCAGCGCCCGCACCCGCCTGCCATCACTGTCGCCAAGGTCGCCGGTCTGGCGGTGCCGGGTGCGCTCGTCGAGATCGACGCTGTCGCGGCGGTAGCCGCGTAAACCGAACGCCCCGACCACGGCTCAGGCACGACGCCGCACCCCTCACGACATAGCGAGCGCTATGCGCGCCTTGCTTGTGGCTACCAGGCGACCGAATCAAAGTGCGCGCCAAGCAGGTTCACCAAGGCTTGAAACAGGCCGAGCCGCCGCGAGCTCCAGCAACTCCCACGTCGGCCTTTTGGGTGTCCACGGACACCGAATCACGCTGGACGACAATGACAACCACAGCATCCTGCAACGTCGGTCCGCCCGGCGCGCAGGACCTGCGGACTCCCACAGTCACCCTCGCTATCATTTTTCGGATTAGGGTGCTTGGCGTGAACCCGAATTTCGCTGCGATCATGCTGCGGATCGCTGCGGCACTGCGGCACAGGTCGGGCCACGAGGCCCAGCAGGGCCGTCAGGTGGCGGAAGCCGCACGGGGGGCCGCCCGGCGCGCGCTGGGCGGCGACGCCGAACACGCCACGCGAATTCAGGCGTACCACAATCCGGTGCCGCGCGGACGGACGGCGGGGGACCTGTTCGACGTGACCGGCGACGACGGTTCCCTGAACATCTTCAAGAACTTCATTCGCAACCGCTGGGTATTGGGAGGGCCTACGACACCGATCGCGCATGCACGCCGGGAGGTGGCGGCCTATCGCGTGTCGGTGCTACTCGGATTCGAAGGACTGGTGCCCCATACCGCCCTCGCCGAACTGAAACACTTGGGAGCGGGGTCCGTGCAGCGATTCGTCCCCGGCAAGCAAGGACCTCGACCAACCGTCCACTCCTATCCCGATTCACAGACCCAAGAGGCGGCGGTGCTGGACTACGTCCTCGCCAGTCTCGACCGAACCGCCGGGAGGGACGCGAATTACCTCATCGACCTCAACGGCAACCTGGCGCTGATCGACAACGAACTCAGCCTGCCGACCGCCATCCGTGATATCTCCAGGCTCAAGTCGGAATTCGTGCACATGCACGTAAACCAGAGACTCAACGACGACGTGCTGGCCAAAGTTCAGGCGCTGCACCCCGAGCAGCTGCGGGGCGCCTTACACGATCTGGAAATCGAACCAAGGGCCATCAACGGCGCACTCGACCGCCTGCAGGAGATTCAGACCAACGAGCGCATCACCGGCGCCGCCTGGCGCCCCGGCGAAATCATCCCGTACTGAGGGGACGTTCCCTCGCCACCGGAGGCAACACCTGCCAATCCGCCATCATGGCCGGGTCATCTCGAATTGCCTGCAATAGTCAATCGGTGGCGTGGCTACATTCAGCAACCACACCGCTAATGCTGCCACGGCGGCGATTCCGACCGCGGCCGCTCCTGTCAACAGACCCACGAACGACATGCTCAGCAACCCTGCCACCCCGAGGACCAAGAGCTCGAGGCCTGCGCCGCCGTCGATGCCGTGGACGCAGTCCTTGATGACGTCGATCATCCGCCTATACGTCCAGATCGCCGCCACTTCGCCAAAGACCGGGTACAACAGAATCAGCCACGAAGACCACCGGCGCAGCATCACATCCGCCTTGTTCACCCGCCCAGGGTGGCGCACCGACCACTCTTGCCACTGCTGGTGATGGCGTCCAAGGTGGATTGCTATCGGACAGTGAGTCGGCTTGAACGACGGGTCAGCACGCGCTGGTGAACATGGACGCAACGCCCTCACAACCGAAATTGGTGAATACCGGTGTTGATATCGGGAAACTGCGGACGAGTGTCCCCGGTGACCGTCGCGGTCTCTACCTCGTCCGACGTCTGGGGATGCCGCACCAGCAGGCCACCACTGTCGAAGTAGGCGTCCGAGTTGCTGTCGTCACCGACCCTGATCGGCGCGCCGAGGTTCGTGTCCGGCATGTGCAGCCCGGCCACCGCCTGCGACCGGCCGTCCGCCAGGGACTGGTACGCGCTGCCGTCCTGGTTGTGGACAATTGCGTAGATCGCCTTCACCGACGCCGCATCCGGACCGAACCGGTGGAAGTAGCTCGTCGCCTCGCCATTACGCTTCTCGTACACGAGGATCCGGCCGTCGTCGGAACGATGGAAGACCGCGATATGGGCGCCGACACCGTTGTTGCGGTCGGCAAGGCCGTGGAACTCGACACCGACTGTGACCGTGCCGCCGTGTTTCAGCACGTACCGGGCGGCGTCGTCGAGCGAGCCGAAACGGTGCGACCAGTCCGCGCCGACCGACTGGGCGAACTCGGCGGGCTCGACACCGGACAGCCAGATCTCCGGGCTGGGCTCGATGGGTCGAATTTCGGGGTTGCCCGGATGCCAATAGGAGAGGAACTCCGATCCGCCCACTGCGCAGTCGTTCGGCGTGCCCAGGTCCGCGTGCCCGTGGTGACCGAGATCCGGTCTGCTGTAGTAGCCCAGGCCGTCGTCCGCCGGCTCGAAGCTGGGGTCGTGCGCGGGCCAGGGTGTCCCGGACTCGAAGGAGGTCGCCGCGGGCGGCGTCGAATCCAACGCGGGGACCGTGTCGCCGCGCCCGTGCACGACCTGGCCGACGTTGTCGGCGTTCCACCCGATGTGCTTGCCGCCGAACACTTCCGACGACTCACCACCGCTCCGGAACGCCATGTGCACCGGCACACCGTAGGAGTCGGCATGGACAGCGAGCCCGTGCGGATCGACAAACATCAGCGAGTCGACGAACAGGGCCAGGTTCTGTTGCGCGGCAGCGGCGCTCACCGTCGCCGCGCCACGGCCCTCGCCGATGACGTGGACCTGCGGCAGCGGCGCTCCGGTATCCAACGCCCGGTACCGCGCCTCACCGACGAGCCCGGCAATCCGCTGCGCCACCGCGGTCGCCCCGTGCCGTCCTTCGGTGCCATCGTTGCCCAGCGCAACGATGACTGTCACGGAGCGGTCCGGATCGGCGGATTTGGCCATCCGATACACCTCGGCGGCATGCTCAGCGCCGTCGCGCAGACCGCGGTCCGTCACCACCACTGCGACGGAGTCGGCGACGGGATCGCCGAACGCAAGCATGGTGCCGGGCACGCCGCCGTCGTGGTGCAACACCCGTACCTGCGGCGCACCCGGCAGCCCGGCGGCCACGTGCATGAGGTCGGCGACCTCGGCAACCAGGTCGCGCCGGTGTCGGGCGTGCCGCACATCCCACGGCACGCCCGCCGTGTTGTGCGCGTCCGCCGCTGCCGCGGCGGCGCGGCTGGCCTGCTCCTCCGACAATCCCAAGGCCCGCACCGCATCCCAGGTCCGAGCGATGTGCGCGGCACCGTCGTGCGCAGCTTCCACTCCACTCCGCACGGCTTCCGGGCCCGCTTCGGTGCGGCCGGAGAGATCGGACGGGACGCCATCGGCCATCGCGGTCTGCATGCGACCGGCGAGCTGCTCCCCGGTCGGCTGGGCCGGATCGTAATCGCGTAGGCCCGCACTGATCATGGCGAGTTCGACCGGCATCGCTCCCTCGCCGAGGGCACGCGCGTCGAAGTCGGCCTTGCCGGGTTCCACTTCGCCCGGATTATTGCCGAATTCAGCCTCCATCATGGACAGCAGATCGGTCGCCCGTGATTGGGCGAATACCTGCCCGACGCCCAGGTCCGCACGATGCCCAGCCGGCCCGGCCGTCTCACATTCCCGGAAGGTGAGCCGCGCGACACCCGCATCTGCCAGCGCGCCGTGCTGGGCGGCATAGCCGACCACGGCACCGGCCGACCCATGCGCCACGAGATGGGTCGCCGGCACCGCACTCGCCTGCGATGCCGCCTGCCTGGCGGCGATATCGCACGCCAGCCTGCGACCTTCGGCCGCAAAATTCTGTGCTGGACCGACCGATCTGGTCTGATGGGGCACGTCGCCGACAGGCGCGCTGTACATCCGCACCACCACCGACACCGGCCCGTCGCCCAGCACGGTCAGATTGGCGTAATGGCCGAGCGCCTCCGGCACCACGCCCGCGGTTTCCCGGAATCCGGACCGGGGCGCAAGCAGGTGCATACCAATCGTGTGCGCCGCCGCCGGGTCACCGAACGCGATCTCGAAAGACCGCAGTTCCGCGTCGGCGCTGGTCCGATTCAGATCCAACGTCAGCAGATACGCATGTTCACGACATTCGCTGACCGTGGCGATCTCCGCGTCGGCCGCATCGAGCAAGTCCTTGTATGCCAAATAGTCGGACAGTCCGGGGCCATCGGCCGCACCGGGATTGTCCCATTCTTCGGCTATCCAGCGCCGCAGCATAATTCGGTTGGCAGCGTCGCGGACCTCCGGCGGCAGGCCTTCCATCCGAGCCAGCTGCGCGCCGTGCTCGCCCCGGAGCAGTCCGATCTGGGCCGCACTGAAACCTTCGTCGCCGCCCAGCGAATTCCACCAGGCGGCGACCTCGGTCCCCTGGGACCGGCCCACCGCCGCGACCTCCCGCGGGTCGGTGGGCAGGTCACGGGTCGGGCACGTGCGCCATGCCGCCTCGGCCTGGGCGACCTGCTCTCCGGTGGGATGCCTCGCGGTCGGCCATCGACGGTAGTCGAACAGCTCGTTCACCTCCCGCGGCCCGGGTCTGCCCAGGTTCGGATCCGGCAACGCAGGCACAACATCGCCGTTGCCCGCCACGATGTCGGCGAAGGTGCCCGCGCTCCACCCGAGGCGGCGTCCGCCGCCGAGCGGCGGAGCGGGCACGCCGTCCCGGCTCATGAAATGGGCCGGGACGTAGTACTGGCTGTGATCCATCCCGGCGGGCGGGTCGACCAAGGTCAGCGACGCAGCCAGATACTGCAGCCTGCCGTGCACGGCAGCCGCAGCTGCCGTGGCCGCGCCGTCGAGTCCCTCACCGATGAGATGGATCCGTGGCGCCGACACATGCGCCACGGTGGCCCGATAGCCGAGCTCGCCGTCGAGGCCGGCCAGCTGCAAGGCCAACCCTGATCCGTCGTGCCCGCTCGCGGTGCACCCGATCACCGTGACCGACTGGTCCGGGTGGGCTTGCATGATCATCCGGTGCAGTTCGGCCGCCCGCACACCAACCTCAGCCATGGTGCCGTCGCCGACGTACACCGCCACGGTGTGCGGGAGTTCCGGTCCGATCGCCAACATGTTCGCGCCGAGCACGTACACCGAC
>JABFVX010000170.1 GCA_013362555.1 Mycobacteriaceae bacterium | reverse complement strand
CAGCTCGTGCCCGCCCGCGAGAATGCGGTTGGCGCGCCGGGGCAGCTCCTCGGCCACGTGTCGGGCGAGCGCGCCGAGCCGGGCCCGCCCGGGCGCGCTCGTGACCACGCCGAGCTCCTCGAGCGGCGCCGCCGTGATCGGCCCGACGCAGGCGACGAGAACCCGACCGCGCAAGGCGTACAGCAACTGGTCCAACAGCCCGGTTTCCTTGGCGCGCATGAGCATCGACGCGACGGCGGGGGCGCTGGTGAAAGTCAGGCAGTCCAGGCCGCCCGAGATGGTCTGGTCGATGAGCCGGTCCATGGAGCCGCGGTCGTCCGGCGGCACCCAGCGGTACACCGGCACCGGGATCACGGTGGCGCCCGCGCACCTCAGCACCTCGCAGAAGTCAGGAATGGGCTCCCACTCGGTGGTGGCGCCGTGCAGCTGCACCGCGATGGTGACGCCGTCGACGCCTTCGGCGAGCAGCCGGTCCAGCACCTCGGCCGAGGACTCCGACGCCGGCGACCACTCCTCGCGCAGCTCGGCGGCGCGGATCGCGCCGGTCGCCTTCGGGCCGCGGGCCAGCAGCCTGCTGCCGCCCAGCGCTGTGCGCAGCCCGTCGGCGAGGCCCCAGCCCTCGGCGGCCTCCATCCAGCCACGGAAACCGATGCCGGTGGTCGCCACGACGATCCGCGGCGGGTCGGCGACGATCTGTCTGGTGACGCGCTCGAGCTCGGTGTCGTCGGCGAGCGGGATTATCCGGATAGCGGGGGCGGACACAATGGTCGCGCCGCGCCGCGTCAGCAGCGTGGCGAACTCGTCGGCCCGCCGCGCGGCGGTCACGCCGATGGTGAATCCGGCCAGCACCGGGCCCGGATCCGCCTCGGCCCGCGGCCGCGCTCTGTCCGGCACCGACTCCCCTTTCACCACAGTCATCATGGGGTCTCCCCGGCGATCGCGTCGACCGACACCTCGACGACGCCGCGTCGCACCCGCACCGGGTACACCGGCAGCGCGGCCGAGCCGTCGTCCAGACAGCGACCGTCGACCAGCGAGAACACCTGCTTCAGCAGTGGGGAGGCGACGGTGGGCTCACCGGCCCGGTCGCCGACCAGCCCGCGCGACATCACCGCGGCCTTGCCGAACGGGTCGATATTGCCGACCGAGCAGAGCGTGCCGTCACCGAGCAGGAACAACGCCGCCTGCCTGCGACCGGGCAGCAGCACCGCTACGCCGCGGCCGGGAATCAAGTGGTCCACCGGACAGGCCGGAACCCACTGCGAAACTCCGCTGACACTGACCCGGGGCGAGTCGGTAACAGTCATCGCGATCCCTCCATTGCTACGAGACTTGGGAGGTCCCGCTGTGGCTAATCTCTTGGTACGTGCTCGGTGTTTCGACCGTGTTAAGCGACCATTACCCCGAAGTGCCTGCGGTTACGGCGGTGCCCGCGCGAGTTGGCAGCTCCGGAGTGCCCAGCAGCACCGGCACCTTGCGCGGTCCGCTCTCGTCGAAGCCGATGGTGGGGTCCGATTCGTCCGGAGCGTTGACGAACGACACGAACCGCTTCAGCTTCTCCGGGTCGTCCAGCACCGCAGCCCACTCGTCGCGGTAGCCGCGGGTGTGCGCCTCCATCGCGGCTTCCAACTCCGCGCCGATGCCGAGGCTGTCCTGGCAGATCACCTGCTCGAGGTACGTGATGCTGTCCATTCCCCCAGGGCCGGCCAGCGCCTCTTGCCACGGTGCGGTGCGCTGGAGCCGGTCCGCGGTGCGGATGTAGAACATCAGATACCGGTCGATGTAGCGAATCAGCGTCTCGTCGTCGAGATCGCCCGCGAGGAGCACGGCGTGTTTCGGGGTGAGGCCGCCGTTTCCGCCGACGTAGAGGTTCCAGCCGTTCTCGGTGGCGATCACGCCGACATCCTTGCCGCGCGCCTCGGCGCACTCCCGGGCGCAGCCGGACACCGCCAACTTCAGCTTGTGCGGCGAGCGCAGGCCGCGGTAGCGCAGCTCCAGCCGGACGGCCATGCCGACGGAATCCTGCTGGCCGTAGCGGCACCAGGTGGAGCCGACGCAGCTCTTCACGGTGCGCAACGACTTGCCGTACGCGTGGCCGGATTCCATGCCGACGTCGACCAGCCGCTGCCAGATCGCAGGCAGCTGCTCGACTCGCGCGCCGAACAGGTCGATGCGCTGGCCGCCGGTCAACTTCACGTACAGGCCGAAATCCTGCGCGATCGTGCCGATCTCGATGAGCTGCTCGGGTGTGCACTCGCCGCCGGGCATCCGCGGCACAACGGAGTATGTGCCGTTCTTCTGCATGTTCGCGAGGAAGTGGTCGTTGGTGTCCTGCAGAGCGGCGGTCTCGCCGTCCAACACGTGGTCGGCAGTGTTCGTGGACGCCAGGATCGAGGCGACCGTGGGCTTGCAGATGTCGCAGCCCGCGCCCTTGCCGTGCTTGTGGATGAGCTCGGTGAACGTTCGGATTCCGGTGGCCTGGACGATGTGGAACAGCTCGGCGCGCGACTGGCCGAAGTGCTCGCACAGCGCCTTGGACATCTCCACGCCGGACTGCTCGAGCAGCTTCTTGATCATCGGCACGCAGCCGCCGCAGGAAGTGCCCGCGGAGGTGCACTTCTTCACCTCCGCGATGTCGCACGCCCCGTCGGCGATCGCCCCGCAGATGGCGCCCTTGGAGACGTTGTTGCACGAGCAGACCTGCGCCTCGTCGGGGAGCGCGTCGGCGCCGAGCACGGAGTCTCCCGCCCCGGCGGGCGCGATCAGCGCGGCGGGCTCGGCGGGCAGCGGACTGCCCACCAGCGGTCGCAGCGCCGCGTACTGCGAAGCGTCGCCCACCAGGATGCCGCCGAGCAGCGTCTGGGCGTCGTCGGAGACGACGAGCTTGGCGTAGCTGCCCTTGGCGGCGTCGTGCAGCACCACCGACAGCGCGCCTTCGGTCTTGGCGTGCGCGTCGCCGAAGCTGGCCACGTCGACCCCGAGCAGCTTCAGCTTGGTGGACATGTCCGCGCCGGGGAACTCGCCCGCGCCCCCGAGCAGCCGGTCGGCCACGACCTCGGCGGTGCTGTAGCCGGGGGCCACCAGGCCGTAGCACGCACCCTCGACCGCGGCCACCTCGCCGACTGCGTAGATGTCCGGGTCGGAGGTCCGCAGGCCCAGGTCGGTCCGGACCCCGCCGCGCGGACCGATCTCCAGCCCAGCGTCCTTGGCGATCTGGTCGCGCGGCCGGACGCCCGCGGAGAACACCAGCAGGGCTGCGTCGATCACCGACTCGTCCGACAGCGTCACCCGCAGTCCGCCCGCGGCCTGCTCGACCGACGCGGTCCCCACGCCGGTGTGCACCTGTAGTCCCAGTTTGGTGACGAGTGTCTCCAGGATCGCGCCGCCGCCCTCATCGACCTGCGCCGGCATGAGCCAGTTGTTGTACTCGACCACGTGCGGGGTCAGGCCCATCAACCGCAGCGCGTTCGCCGCTTCCAGGCCGAGCAGGCCGCCGCCGACGACGACGCCGTGCGCGCCCGGCCCGGCCGCCTCGGCGGCCGTCCGGATCCCGTCGAGATCGGCGATGGTGCGGTAGACGAAGCACTCCGGCAGATCGTGCCCCGGCACCGGCGGCACGAACGCGTACGACCCGGTGGCCAGCACCAGCGCGTCGTAGCCGAGGACGTCGCCCGCGGAGGTCGTGACCTTGCGGGCCGCACGGTCGATCGACTCGGCCCGCACACCCAGGCGCAGGTCGACCAAGTCGTCACCGTCATAGCCGTTGCCCGGCAACGCCAATTGACCCGCGTTCCAGGACCCGACGTAGGACGACAGCCCGACTCGGTCGTACGCCGCGAGCGACTCCTCGCTGAGCACCACCACCTGCCACTGCCCAGCCTCGTCCCGGGCCCGCAGGGCCTCCACGAACCGATGCCCGACCATGCCGTGACCGACGACCACTGCTGTCTTGCGCACTCAAACCCTCCTCGTCCGCGGGATAAAGCCACGGTAGGGGGGCCTTGTTGCGGCAAGACTGCGCCAGATGACTCCGGAGTCAACCCTTCCTCACCCAGCCCCCGTCACCCCCGTGAGAACTCCCACCACCCACCCCTCCAGAACGACCCATGGGTTGCGTCAGGCGCAACCCATGGGTCGTTCTGGACAAGATTTGACCCCGATCCACCGGCGCTAGTAACACTTATCCAATAAGTGTTACTAGAATGGCGTCGTGGTAACAGAAGCTTGGCCTCGTGCCGACGCGGAGAACTATCCGTGGTCGCTGCCCGACCACGCGCCGCGTAGCGCTCGGCGCAGATTTCCCCAGACCTACACTGCGGTCGTAACTCCGGAAATCGCGAGCGTCGACCGAGTGCCGCTCTCCGCTGACATCGAAACGTCCGTGGTCGAAGCCTCTGCCGAGATTGCCCGCTTCGACGCCGACGTAGGTGCGGAGATTGCGCCGTTCGCCTCGCTGCTACTGCGATCCGAAGCGGCGGCATCCTCGAAGATCGAGAATCTCACTGCCTCGGCGAAGGCGATTGCGCTGGCCGAACTCGGAGATCGAAGCAGACGCAACGCCGAGTTGATCGTAGCCAACACCCGATCCATGCAGGCAGCGATCCAGCTCGCAGACCATCTGGATGAACAGACTATTCTCGCAATGCACTACGCATTGCTCAGCGCGGGCCACCCGGAATGGTGCGGACAATGGCGGGATCGGCAAGTCTGGATCGGCGGCAGCGACTGGGGCCCGTTCGACGCCCGACACGTGGCGCCGCATCACAGTCGAGTGCCCGCCGCAATGGCCGATCTGGTTCACTTCATGGCCCGCGACGATCTGCCGCCGCTGACTCAAGCCGCCGTGGCACACGCACAGTTCGAAACGATCCACCCGTTCCCGGACGGCAACGGCCGAGTCGGCCGCGCGCTGCTACATGCAATGTTGAAGGGAAAAGGCCTGACCAGGAGCGTCACCGTCCCGGTGTCCGCCGGCCTGCTCGGTGACACCGCCGAGTATTTCACCGCGCTCGATGAATACCGCGACGGCGATCCGGCTCCGCTGGTGGAGAAAGTCGCGCACGCCGCGTTCAGTGCAATCGGAAACGGCCGGCAACTCGTCGCCGACTTGCGTGAGGTCCGAGCGGCGTGGAGAGACCGTGTGCCAACCCGGCGCGGCGCGACCACCTGGCTGGTGGCGGACCTGCTGCTGCGCAGGCCGGTGATCGACTCGCCACTCGTGCAACGCGAACTCGAGGTGTCCGCAATGACAGCCAACCGGGCCATAGCACCGCTGGTCGAGGCCGGCGTGTTGACCGAGATTTCCGGCGCGAGCCGAAGCCAGAAGTGGTCGGCCCGAGAGGTGCTGGCGGCATTGGACGCATTCGCGGACCGCTCCGGCAGGCGAAACACGCTATAGCCAGTCCAACAGAACGACCCATGGGTTGCGTCAGGCGCAACCCATGGGTCGTTCTGGACGGGTCAGACCGTGGCGGGGACGGGGTTTCGCGGCATCGGAGTCGGGGCGGGATTGGCGGGTCGGCGCAGGAACACCGCCCACGTCAGGCCCGCGCACAGGACGTAGAAGCAGAGGAAGACCCAGAAGGCGTTGGTAGCCGACTTCGCCTGTCCCACATAGGACATCCGCAGCACCACATTGATCAGCACGCCGCCGAAGGCGCCGACGGCGCCCGCGAAGCCGATCAGGGCGCCGGACATGTTGCGCGACCAGGCGGCCCGCTCGTCGCGGGAAAGGTCCTGGCTCTTGGACTTGGCTTCGAAGATCGACGGGATCATCTTGTAGGTCGAGCCGTTGCCGAGCCCGGACAGCACGAACAGTGTGATGAAGGCCGCCACGTACACGGCCATCTGGCCGGACGTCGCCGCGCCTCCGGTGTGGTCGTCCAGGGTGCCCGCCGTGACCAGGGCGCCGGTGGCGAGAATCATTGCCGCGAAGACGTACAGTGTCACCTTGCCGCCGCCGACCCGGTCGGCGAGCTTGCCGCCGACCGGGCGCACCAGCGAGCCGAGCAGCGGCCCGATGAACGCGATCTGCGCGGCGTGCAGCGCGGCCTTGCCCGGCACCGCGGCGATCGCCTTGTTCTGCGCGGCGGTGTCGGCGATCGCCTCGGCCTGCTGCATCAGGTCGGCGCTGAAGTTGATTTGCAGGATCTGCCCGAAGGCGAAGCTGAACCCGATGAACGAGCCGAACGTGCCGATGTAGAGCACGCTCATCACCCAGGAGTCGCGGTAGGACAAGATCTTTCCCATCGCCGACAGATCCGCGCGCTGGTTGCGCACATTGTCCATGAACAGCCACGCACCTACGGCCGCGAGCACGATCACCGCGAGATAGACCGACACCAGCGTGGTCGCCTGCTTGCCGTCGCCGGTGTACTTGTTGCCCATCGCGGCGATGATCGCGAGGCCGAGCAGTTGCATCGCGGGCACGCCGATATTGCCGCCGCCCGCGTTCAGCCCGAGCGCCCAGCCCTTGAGCCGCTGCGGGTAGAAGACGTTGATGTTGGTCATCGACGAGGAGAAGTTGCCGCCGCCGAAGCCCGCGACCGCCCCGATGACCATGTAGGTGGTGTACGAGGCCGGATGCGCCATGAAATACATGGTCAGCAGCAGCGGGATCACCAGCACGGCCGCACTGACCGCGGTCCAGTTCCGGCCGCCGAACTTGGCGGTGGCCACGGTGTAGGGGATGCGCAGGATGGAGCCCACCAAGGTAGGCATCGCGACCAGGTAGAACTTGCCCGCCGCGTCGATGTGGTAGACGTTCGTCGGCATCATCAGCACCATCACCGACCAGATCGACCACACCGAGAACCCGACGTGCTCGGCGAAGATCGAGAAGATCAGGTTGCGGCGGGCGATCTTCCTGCCGCCGGCTTCCCAAGCGTGGACGTCTTCGGCGTCCCAGTGCTCGATGTCGTGATTGCGTCCCACCGTGGCCTCCTCGTCAATCCGGTGAGCAGACCGTAGTGACCCGGTGTTGCCGCGGCCGTCGCGATCGATGACCGGCGGGTTGCCGTCGGTGTCCCGATCGTCAACACCCGCTCACACCGCCTCGGTGCGGCCCGTGAGCCGGCTCCGACGGCGCGCCGTTCCGGCGACCTGGTCCTCGATGGAAATGGCCCGGCTACAGGTCCAGGCCGCGATTGCGCCCGCCACGGTGGCCAGGGCCATCAGGGCGAAGGATGCTCCCCAGCCGCCGGTGAGGGTGTGCAGCAGGCCGAACAGCAGCGGCCCGAGGCAGCTGATGACATAGCCGACGCCCTGGGTGAAGCCCGACAGCGCGGCCGAGCCCGCGTGGGTGCGGGCACGCAGGTTGATCAGCACCAGGACGATGGGGAAGGTGCACATGCCGAACCCGATCAGCATCACCCACAGCACCGTCAGCGTCGTCGGCGCGGCCCACAGTCCCGCGAAACCCAGCAGCGCGCCGAGCGCGCAGGCGGCGAGGACCGGGAACGGATTCGCCATCCGGGTGACAGCGACCGGGGCGACCAGCGACAGCGCCATGCCGAGCACCGGCAGCACGCCGACCATGCTGCCCGCGAAGGCCGGGCTTGCGCCCGCGCTGGTCAGCACCGGCGCCACCCAAGCGAACATGGCGTAGCTGACCATCGCGCAGGTGCCGAACAGCACGGCCATCGCCCACCCCAGCCGAGTCCGCCACACTCCGTGCAGGATGTCACCGCGCACAACCCTTGCGGCACCGCCATTCTCGCGGCGTCGGACAAAGAGCCACGGCAGCGCGGCGAGAAATCCGACCGCCGACCAGACGCCGATCGCGCCGCGCCAGCCCAGGCTGTCGGCCAGCGGGATGGCCACGAACGCCGGCGCCGCGGTGCCGATCTGGAGCAGCGTCACGTACAGCGCGCTCATCAGCGCGATCCGGGCCGGGAAGTGCTTCTTGACCAGCGGCGGCAGCACCACGTTGGTGGTGCCCATGCCGCCGAGGGCGATTGCTGTGCACGCCAACAACATCCACCCGTTCGGAGCGAACGCTCGAGCCAGCATGCCCGCACCGGTGGCGACCATGCCCGCGAGCACGGTGGACTCCAGCCCTATTCGGCCCATCAGCCACGGCGCCACCAGCCCGCCCGCGGCGAACAGCGCAGGCGGGAGCATGCCGAAAACTCCGATGTACACCTTGCCCAGTCCGAGCGCCTCGGTAACCCGCTCGGCCAGCGGCGAAAACGACACCACGGCGACGCGCAGCGACAACGCCGAAAGCAGGACCGCGGCGGCGACCAGCATCCCGCCGAGAACCGGGCGCTGCCCGGATCTGCTCGACACGGCGACATCCTGGGCAGCGACAACAGACACCATCAAATTGTAGGATGATCCGCTCAGCCGAAAAAGGGCGGGTATGGTGATCCGCAGCACCGATCGGCATATATTAAAACGGCCCCCTTTCCGGCAGCCAGGAGTTTTCACCCGTGCAGTCCGTTCAGCGCACCAGCCTCATCGCCCAAGTCACGGAGCAACTCCACCAGGAGATCCGGTCTGGTCACTGGCCTGTGGGCAGCCGCATTCCCACCGAAGCCGAGCTCACGGAGCTCACCGGCACCGGCCGAAATACGGTGCGTGAAGCGGTGCAGGCGCTGGTTCACGCCGGAATGCTGGAGCGCAGACAGGGGTCGGGCACCTTCGTCGTCGCCACCTCGGCCATCGCGGGCGCGCTGAGCCGCTACTTCGCCGACTCGCACGAACGCGACGTGATCGAGTTGTGGCAGGCCCTCGACGTCACCGCCGCGGCGCTGGCCGCCCGTCGCCGCGACGCCAACGACATGGCCGAGCTCGAGCGCCTGCTCGCGGTCCGCCGGGAGGTGTGGGACAAGGGCGGCCCGCGAGCCATCGCCGCCGACATCGCGCTGCATCGCGCCATCGTCGTGGCCAGCCACAACGCCGTCTATCTCGAGTTCTACGACTCCCTGGAGTCGGCCAGCGAGATGGTCGTGCGGCACCGCGCCGGAGTGGGCCCCGGCGAAGGCCCGGCCCCTGCCTTCAACGCCCTGCACGACGAGCATGCCGCCGTCGTCCGCGCCATCATCGACGGCGACCCGGACCGCGCAGGCGAGGCGGCCCGCAGCTTCTTCGAAGAAGCCCTGGCCGAATACCCCGACCACTGAAAACCCGCCCGAGAAGTCGGGTGACCGCGTTACCTACCACCTGAATGACCCGTTGAGTGCGTTGAGCGCACGTCATGGGTCATTCAGGAGGTTTCTCCTAGACCATCCAGCGGACGAGGTCCGCGGTGTGCAGCAGGCCGGGGAGGGCTTCGGCGGTCGAGCGGGGGTGCAGTGCGTGGACCGCGAGCCGGAACATGACCGCCCGCAACAGCATTTGCGGCCATTCGGGCAGGTCGTCCCAGCGCTCCAGGAGGCCGTCGTCGGCGCTGCCCCACGACACCGCGTCCACCACCGCGACGCCGGCCGCCCAGGGGGCCGGCCGCCAGTACGGGGTGATGTCGGTGATGCCGGGGTGTTCCTGGCCCGCGAACAACACCGTGCCGAACAGGTCGCCGTGCACCAGCTGCGCCGGGGTTTCCACCGGCTTGCGCAGGGAGCCCAACTGGTCGAGCAGTTCGATGCTGTGCTCGCCGTCCGGTGTGGTGGCGTGCACGAAATCGTCGCCCTGCGAGCGACGCAGGCTGCGCATCGGGTCGTCGTCCCAGGCCGCACGGTCGGCGGCCACGAAGACGTCGACGTTCATCCACGGCCCGATCGGCCCGTGCGACAGGAATCGCGGCCGCGCCAGGCCCGCTGTCGCCTTGTGCAGCCGCTGGGCGGCGGCGACCACCTCGTCGTAGCGCGGCTCCGGAGAACCCTCGACCTCGGCGTCCGACCGCCACCCCGACACGACGTAGCGGCCGTCGGTGGCCCGCACCGGCCGGGCCAGGCGGATCCCCTCGGGATGCAGTGACTCGCGCACTCTCGCCGACCACGCCGCGCGCGCGTGGTCGGCGACGGGGGTCAGCACGACGCCGCCACAGCGCCAGCTTCCGTCCCAGTCCCCGCCTACCGGCGCGGGCGAATCCCGCAGACCGAAAGAGGCCAGCACATGTTCCGGCGGCTGTTCACCGGCTGCGATGCGACCAGGCGACTCGGACACAGCCGTAACGTACCCCCGCTCAGCGCGTTTCCGACGCTGACGCGGCCGTATCGTAACTAACGGTCAGGTATCGAGACCTCCACAATGACCCGTGACGTGCGCCTGACGCACGTCACGGGTCATTCTGGAAGCTAATACACCGGAAGTGACGGGTCCACTTGGCGGGCCCAGCTGATAATGCCGCCCTGCAAGTGCACGGCGTCGG
This sequence comes from Mycobacteriaceae bacterium, assembly GCA_013362555.1. Classification (GTDB taxonomy): domain Bacteria; phylum Actinomycetota; class Actinomycetes; order Mycobacteriales; family Mycobacteriaceae; genus JABFVX01. The sequence goes on along the minus strand of JABFVX010000170.1, from coordinate 1,325 downwards.
CAAAGCCCGCGCGCTTGAGGACCGCCAGCGCTTCGGCGGAGCGGATCCCGGTCTTGCAGTGCAACACGATCGGCCGATTCTGCGGCAGGTCGGCCAGCGCATCTCCGGACAGGATGCGGTCCTTCGGGATCAGCGTGGCGCCGTCGATGTGGCAGATGTCCCACTCGACCGGCTCGCGCACGTCGATGACCGCGACGTCCTTGCCCGCGTCCAGCATGTCCCGCAGCTCGCTCGCGGTGATGGTGGATCCCGCCGCGGCGGCCTGGCCTTCCTCGGAGACCACGCCGCAGAACGCTTCGTAATCGATGAGTTCGGTGATGGTTTCGCGGTTCGGGTCGCGGCGCAGCTTGATGGTGCGGTAGCTCATCTCCAGCGCGTCGTAGACCATCAGCCTGCCCAGCAGCGTCTCACCGATGCCGGTGATGAGCTTGACGGCCTCGGTCACCATGATCGAGCCGATCGAAGCGCACAGCACCCCGAGCACGCCGCCCTCGGCACAGGACGGCACCATGCCCGGCGGCGGCGCCTCCGGGTACAGGTCGCGGTAATTGATGCCGCGGCCGTCCGGCGCGTCCTCCCAGAACACCGACGCCTGGCCCTCGAACCGGTAGATCGAACCCCACACGTACGGCTTGTGAGCCAGTACAGCTGCGTCGTTGACCAGGTATCGCGTCGCGAAGTTGTCCGTTCCGTCCAGGATCAGGTCGTACTGGGCGAACAACTCCACTGCGTTCTCCGGCTCCAGCCGGTCCTGGTGCAGGTTGACGGTGACGTAGGGGTTGATTTCAGCGATGGAGTTCCGCGCGCTCTCGGCCTTGGACCTGCCGATGTCGGACTGCCCGTGGATGACCTGGCGCTGCAAGTTGGATTCGTCGACCACGTCGAACTCGACGATGCCGAGAGTGCCCACGCCTGCCGCGGCCAGGTACAGCAGCGCTGGCGATCCGAGCCCGCCCGCCCCGATGACCAGCACCTTGGCGTTCTTGAGTCGTTTCTGGCCGTCCATGCCGACGTCCGGAATGATGAGGTGCCTGCTGTAGCGGGCGACCTCGTCCCTGGTCAGTTCCGCGGCCGGGGTCACCAGCGGCGGCAGCGAGCCCTGCACAGACACAGACACCACACCCACTCTCGATCGCTTCCGCTTACCCCAGATTCAACACCGCACCCCTTCCCCGACATTCCGCGGGGCTTATAACAGAGAGTTCGCACCCGTTTCGCGCGTTCACACCCGCAGCTGCGGGTGTGAACGCGCGAAACGGGTGCGAACCGGCTCAGCCCCGGGGGTACGGCCCGGGGGTGTAGTGGCCGGCGTTGCCGTCGGAGGG
>JABFVX010000004.1 GCA_013362555.1 Mycobacteriaceae bacterium | reverse complement strand
GAAGCCTGCCGAGCGGTACGCCCGTCGTGGCCGCCCCCTATGACCTGCCCGCCACCGCCTGGGGCGCGGACGTCGACGAACTCGGTGACGGCCTGCTGATCGTCGGGACCACGCTGGCCTGTCAGGTGATGACCGATCGAATCGGAGTCGGCGAACCGGCGGGGTTCACTCTGAGCACGTGGCAGCCGGGCCGGTGGCTGCGCGCCATGCCCGCCATGGTCGGCACCGCGACCATCGACTGGATTCTGGACCTCGTCGGCGCTCGGATCGAAGACCTGCCGTCGCTACTCGTCCAAGGCCGTTCCGAAGGGCTGTCGGTACTGCCGTTCTTCGCCGAGGGCGGTGAGCGCGCACCATTCGTCGCGCCGACCGCCCGGGCCCGCATCGACGGCCTGCACACCGGCGTCGGCCGGGCCGACATCGTTCGCGCCACCTGCGAGGCCATCGCCTTCAGCGCTCGGCATTGCCTGAGCGCCGCCGGCCTGACCGGGGAGTTGACCGCCTGCGGCGGAGGGATGCGCACCACCGCCTGGGCGCAGATCTTCGCCGACGTGCTGGGCCGGCCAATCCGGATCCTGACCGGCGACGAGGCCGGTGCGCGGGGCGCGGCACAGGCGGCGCTTCAGGCAATCGGAGTCCCACCGATGCCGACTGCGGCCCGACCGACCGTGGTCGAGCCCGCACGCGCCGATGCGTACGAGGACCGATATGCCGCCTACCTCGACACCGTCACCCATGCTCGCACCACCTGGAGGACATCACCATGACCCGTGTGCTCGTCGCCGGCGACCACTTCGTCACTCCCGGCCTCGTCACCGCCGCGCTCGAGGCTCGCCGCGGCCGACTCGGCGAGCTCGATGTACGCACTCACCTCGGGCCCTGGCCGCGTACGCCGTTCGGTCCCGTCGGTGAGGTCGACGAAGCCTCCGACATCGAAGACGAGCTCATCAGCCGACTCTCCGGTGTGGAAGTGCTGATCACCCAGATGGCGCCGCTTACCGAGCGGGTGCTCGCCGCCGCCGACGACCTCAGACTCGTCATCGTGACTCGCGGCGGCCCCGTGAACGTCAACTCCGACGCCGCCCAGGCGCGTGGCATCGAGATCAAGAGCACCCCCGGCCGCAACGCCCCGGCCGCTGCCGAGCACACGATCGCCTTGCTGCTCGCCGCAATGCGCGCCATCCCCAGCACCCACGCATCCGTCCTCGCCGGACAGTGGCGGTCCGACCTGTATGCGCTCGACGAGGTCGGCTCGGAACTCGGCGGCGCGACCGTCGGCCTGATCGGTTACGGCGCGATCGGTCGCCAGGTGGCCCGCATCCTCCGCGCGTTCGGCGCAACCGTCCTGATCCACGACCCCTACGCCGATCCGGCGACCCTCGACGGCACGGAACCGGTGACCCTTGAGGAGATCCTGCACCGCAGCGACGTGATCAGCCTGCACGCCCGGCTGACTCCCGAGACACGGGGCATGATCGGCGCCAAGGAGATCGCCCGGATGCGGCCCGGGGCGGTCCTGGTCAACTCGGCGCGGGGCGGCCTGCTCGACTACGACGCTGTCGCCGACGCCCTGCACACGAGACACCTGCGCGCAGCCGCGTTCGACGTGTTCGACGTCGAACCGCTGCCCGCCGGATCCCCCCTGCGGAGCGCACCCAACGTCGTGCTCACACCACACCTGGCTGGCGCAACCGTCCAGACTGCCGAACGGGCGGCCCATCAGGCAGCCGACCTGCTGGAGGAGTGGCTGTCCGCCCGCGCGTGAACCTGCCGCCGCCAGGTCTTGAGCACCCGACGCCATTGCGCAGCTCCAGCCGCCGCACGCCCAATCGCGCGTATCAAGCAACCGTCGCTCGCGGGAGGAGTCTGGCTGCCGCGTTGCGCGCGAGGATGCCCAGGCGAGTCTTGGGAACCAACAGGCCCGCCACCAGCCCCGCTCCCCGGGCCCGGGCGGCGGTATGACGGCGGTGCTCGGTCTCGTAGCGCCGGAACGCCGTGACGTGGTCACTGTCGGCGATCGCATCGGCCAGCACCCGAGCACCCGCGATGGCGAGGCTCGAGCCGTCACCGAACAGCGACACCGACGCCGCCGCATCACCGAGGAGCACGACTCGCCCGGCTGACCACGACGGGAGAGCGACCTTGCTGACCGCGTCGAAGTAGAGGTCATCGGCGTCGAGCGCCCGGCTCAGCAGCTCGGGCACTCGCCAGCCGGCCTGTCCGGCGTACGCCTCGGCGAGAATCCGGCGATGTTGGGCGGTGTCACGATGGTCGAATCCCGGCACCGCCGGGCGACGGAAGATGAACGCGACCCCCGCCTCACCGCGTACCGGATGCATCGCCACGAGCCGTCCGGGTGTGTTGTGCAACAGCACGTCGTGCGGATACTCGGGCGCCTCGCCGAGCGGTGTGGTCGCGATGTAGATGCCGAGGTGACAGACGAAGTCGTGCTCGGGACCGAAGGCGAGCCGCCGCGTCGTCGAATGCAGTCCGTCCGCACCGACGACGAGATCGAATCGTCGTGCCGGACCACGTTCGAAGCAGACGTCCACTCCGCTGTCGTCCTGATCGAGACGGGTGATCGTGTCGTCGTAGACGAATTCCGCGTCGTCACGAACCGCCGCGCACAGGATCCGAGCCAGATCTGTACGCGGCACCTCCATCTCGCGCGTACCGGCTGCACTGCGGCTGACCGGCATCGACCTGGGGCGGCTCAGCCGGCCCGCCGAATCGACGAACCGTATGCCGGTCGCCTGGGTGGCCGAAGCGCGCAGCTCGTCGACCACACCCATCGCCTCGACCACCGGAAGAGCCGGGCCTCGCACGTCGACCGGGCTGCCGCTGGAGCGCTGGCCGGCCGCGCGCTCGACCACCGTCGGACGCCATCCGGCGCGGGCCAACCAGTACGCGAGGGTCGGCCCGGCCACGCCAGCGCCGCTGATGAGCACTGTCGACATGATGACGAGCGTAGATCCACGGAGCTGCTCGTAACGCCCCGGGCGGTGTCAAACCAGATCGGGAACCGGCAGGATCTCGCTGAAGTCCCAGCTATGGCCGTCCTCGCTGACACCGTGCGTGATGCCCAGGCCGGCACCCACGAGGTTGGCCTGCGAAAGGAAGAACACGTCAAGACGCGGCTTGCCCCAGGACACCAG
>JABFVX010000058.1 GCA_013362555.1 Mycobacteriaceae bacterium | reverse complement strand
CACCGCGGCAGGCCCTTCGGCGAGGGCGGTCGCCAGCATGCGCACTTCGGCGAGCTTCTCCGCCCCGAATGCCAGCCAGGACCGCAGGTCGGGATCCAGATCCGGTTCGGCGGCAAGCGAATACGGCACATGCAGCAGTGAGCAGGACGTGCCGACCGCCACCGCGCCGCAGCTGCCGAGCAGCGTCGCGAGGGCGGCAAGGGCCGCGTCCGGGTCGCTGCGCCAGACATTGCGGCCGTCGACCACGCCGGCGACCACGAGCATCTCCCGCAGCGCGGGAGTCCCGGCCACTTCGTCGGCGGCGCCGTCCGCGGTGAGATCCACTGCGATGCCGTCGATTCCGGTCGACGCCAGGGCGGGCAACGCCGGCCCGAGCGAACCGAAGTAGGTCGAGACCAGGATGGCGGGGCGTCGCTGCGCCGCCGCCAGCCGAGTGTAGGTCGCCTTGACCGCGTCCAGGTCGCCCTCGCTCAGGTCGGTGACCAGTACGGGCTCCTCGATTTGCACCCAGGGCGCACCCGCTGCCGCCAGTTCTTCGAGCAGCCGCTCGTAGAGCGGAACCAACTCCGCCAGCCTGTCCATCGGATCAGACTGTCCGGAAACGGCTTTCGACAGTTTCAGGAACGTGATCGGGCCGATCGCCACCGGCCGGGCAGGCACGTCGAGCCGCGCGGCCTCGGCCAGCTCGGCGAGCAGCTTGTCCGGGTGCAGGCTGAATGACGTGTCGGGAGCGATCTCGGGAACGAGGTAGTGGTAGTTCGTGTCGAACCACTTCGTCATTTCCAGCGGCTGGACGGTGTCGGCGCCGCGGGCCGCGGCGAAGTACCGGTCGAGCTCGTCGTCGATGTTCGCGACTCGCGCGGGCAGCGCGCCGAGCATCGCCGCGGTGTCGAGCATCTGGTCGTAGTAGGAAAAGGTGCCCACCGGAACCGAATCCAGGCCGGCCGCGCGCAATTGCGCATACTGCTCGGCCCGCAGTGCGCGTGCGGTCTCGGCCAGCGCATCGGCGTCGACCCGCCCGGCCCAGTAGCCTTCGACGGCCCGTTTCAGTTCCCGATTCGGCCCGATCCGGGGCAGCCCCGATACGGTGGCGGTGAAGTGAGGTGTGTTCGTGGTAGCCACAGTCGAACTCCAGAGTTGTCGGTGTGGCCGCCGCCAGACAGCGCGCACCCCGACGACACCCCTGGTTCGGGGTGATCACCCGGCACGTGCGCCCATTCCACGAGGCGACGACCGCCGGACGCGGCGCGTCCGGCACAACCGGCAGGTCTTCGGACTCGCGGGCACGGGCCTGGGCCCACCTACTGGCCGTCGCTTCCCGGGCGGGCGCCCAGTGCTCTGCGCTGCGAAACGGCTGCCCGACGAGGCGGCCCGCGGTAACAGGGCCTCGCGAGCAGCGCGTTGTGCAACAGACGGCGGTCGTTCCTGCTCACCGCTGCGGGACAGTCCCGGACTTCCACCGGGTTCCCTCTCACCCGCGCCCCGAATCTCGGATCCGGGCCGACGGGCTTCGACGCCGACGGCGGGTTCGGGGCTCCGCACCACCGCCACCGGCGAACCAGCTGCGAAACCAGCATAGCCGTGCTCCGGATCGGACCTCCGGAATGACCCGTGACATGCGTTGAGCGCACGTCACGGGTCATTCCGGAAGTTCGATCGTGCCCGCGTGGCATTCGGTGCCGGTCTAGTACCGTGGGCGGATGTTCTCCAAAGTCCTGGTCGCCAACCGCGGCGAGATCGCTGTCCGAGCCTTCCGCGCCGCCTTCGAACTGGGCGCGGGAACCGTCGCGATATTTCCGTACGAAGACCGCAACTCGCTGCACCGGCTGAAGGCCGACGAGGCTTACCAGATCGGCGACGAGGGCCACCCGGTCCGGACCTACCTCGACATCCCGGCGATCGTGCGGGCCGCGGTGGACAGCGGGGCGGACGCCGTCTACCCGGGCTACGGCTTCCTGTCGGAGAACCCCGGCCTGGCCACGGCATGCGAAGAGGCGGGCATCACCTTCATCGGCCCGTCGGCGGAGGTGCTCGAGCTGACCGGCAACAAGGCGCGCGCCATTGCCGAGGCCCGGGCCGCGGGGCTGCCGGTACTGACCTCGTCGGAGCCGTCCGCGGACGTGGAGCGGCTGATGTCCGCGGCGACGGAAATAGACTTCCCGGTCTTCGTGAAGGCGGTCGCCGGCGGGGGCGGGCGCGGCATGCGCCGGGTCGCCGAGCCCACACAGCTGCGGGACGCCATCGAGGCGGCCATGCGCGAGGCCGAGTCCGCCTTCGGCGACCCGACGGTGTTCCTGGAACAAGCCGTGGTCAACCCGCGCCACATCGAGGTGCAGATCCTCGCCGACAACGCCGGCAACGTGGTGCACCTCTTCGAGCGCGACTGCTCCGTGCAGCGCCGCCACCAGAAGGTGATCGAGCTCGCGCCCGCGCCCAACCTGGACCCCGAGCTGCGCGACCGCATCTGCGCCGACGCCGTGGCGTTCGCGCGACGCATCGGCTACAGCTGCGCGGGCACCGTCGAATTCCTCCTCGACGAACGCGGCAGGCACGTCTTCATCGAGATGAACCCGCGCATTCAGGTGGAGCACACGGTGACCGAGGAGGTCACCGACGTCGACCTGGTGCAGGCGCAGATGCGTATCGCGGCGGGTGAGACGCTCGCGGATCTGGGCCTGCGGCAGGAGACCATCGCGGTGCGCGGCGCGGCGCTGCAGTGCCGCATCACCACCGAGGACCCGGCCAACGACTTCCGTCCGGACACCGGCCGCATCACCGCCTACCGCACCCCCGGCGGCGCGGGCATCCGGCTCGACGGCGGCACCATGCTCGGCGCGGAGATCACCGCGTACTTCGACTCGATGCTGGTGAAGTTGACCTGCCGGGGGCGGGACCTGCAGGCGGCGATCGCCCGTGCGCACCGTGCGGTGACCGAGTTCCGCATCCGCGGCGTGTCCACGAACATCCCGTTCCTGCAGGCGGTTCTCGAGGACGAGGACTTCCGCGCCGGCCGCGTGACGACCTCGTTCATCGAGCAGCGCCCGCAGCTGCTCACCCAGCGCAGCTCGGCCGACCGCGGCACCAAGATCCTCAACTACCTGGCGGACGTGACCGTCAACAAACCGCACGGAGAGCGGCCGACGGCCATCTACCCGCACGACAAGCTGCCTGCTGTCGACCTGACGGTTCCGCCGCCGCCCGGCTCCCGGCAGCGGCTGCGCGAGCTCGGTCCCGACGGGTTCGCGCGGGCGTTGCGCGCGCAGAAGGCGGTCGGCGTCACCGACACGACCTTCCGCGACGCCCACCAGTCGCTGCTGGCGACGCGGCTGCGCACCCGGTCGCTGCTGGAGGTGGCGGGCCACGTCGCGCGCCAGACACCGGAGCTGCTGTCGGTGGAGTGCTGGGGCGGCGCGACCTACGACGTGGCGCTGCGGTTCCTGTACGAAGACCCGTGGGAGCGGCTTGCGGCGCTGCGCGAGGCCATCCCCAACATCTGCCTGCAGATGCTGCTGCGCGGCCGCAATACGGTGGGATATACGCCGTACCCGGAGAAGGTGACCCGCGCCTTCGTCCAGGAGGCCGCCGACACCGGCATCGACATTTTCCGAATCTTCGATGCGCTCAACAACGTTGACCAGATGCGCCCGGCGATCGCCGCGGTGCGCGAAACCGGCGTCACCGTTGCCGAGGTCGCGCTCAGCTACACCGGCGACCTGTCCGACCCGGACGAGAAGCTCTACACCCTGGACTACTACCTGAAGCTCGCCGAGCAGATCGTCGACGCGGGCGCGCACGTCCTGGCGATCAAGGACATGGCCGGACTGCTGCGCCCGCCCGCGGCCGCGACGCTGGTCGGGGCGCTGAAGTCCAACTTCGACCTGCCGGTGCACGTGCACACCCACGACACGCCGGGCGGCCAGCTGGCCACCTATCTGGCGGCGTGGCAGGCGGGCGCGGACGCGGTCGACGGCGCGAGCGCCGCGCTCGCGGGCACCACCAGCCAGCCGCCGCTGTCCGCGATCGTCGCCGCGGCGGCCCACACCGACTACGACACCGGCCTGAGTCTGCGTGCGGTGTGCGACCTGGAGCCGTATTGGGAAGCGGTGCGAAAGGTCTACGCCCCCTTCGAATCCGGCATTCCCGCGCCGACCGGGCGGGTGTACACCCACGAGATTCCCGGCGGCCAGCTGTCGAACCTGCGCCAGCAGGCCATCGCGCTCGGCCTCGGCGACCGCTTCGAAGAGGTCGAAGCAAGCTACGCCGCGGTCGACCGGATGCTCGGCAGGCTGGTGAAGGTCACGCCGTCGTCGAAGGTGGTCGGAGACTTGGCCCTGGCGCTGGTCGGCAGCCACATCGACCCGGCGGACTTCGCCGCCGACCCGAGTCGCTTCGACGTCCCGGAGTCGGTGATCGGCTTCCTGCGCGGCGAACTCGGCACCCCGGCGGCGGGCTGGCCGGAGCCGCTGCGCAGCAAGGCGCTCGAAGGCCGGGGTCCGGCCAAGGCTGAAAAACCGCTGTCGCCAGAGGATTCCAAGGCGCTGGACGCGACCGCCGAGGAGCGTCGGGATGCACTGAACCGCTTGCTGTTCCCCGGCCCGACCCGTGAATTCACGGTGCACCGTGACAAATACGGGGACACCTCGGGCCTGTCGACCAACCAGTTCTTCTACGGCCTGCGCCACGGCGAAGAGCACCGCGTGGAGCTCGAGCGGGGCGTGACGCTGATCATCGGCCTCGAAGCGATATCGGAGCCCGACGAGCGCGGCATGCGCACGGTGATGGCAATCCTCAACGGCCAATTGCGCCCCATCGCGGTCCGAGACCGCTCGGTGGAGGGCTCCGCCCCGTCCTCGGAGAAGGCCGACCGCACCGACCCGCACCACGTCCCGGCCCCGTTCGCGGGCGTCGTCACCCTCGCGGTGTCCGCCGGCGACACCGTCGCCGCCGGCGACACCGTCGCCACCATCGAAGCCATGAAGATGGAAGCCGCCATCACCGCCCCCCGCCCCGGCACGGTGAGACGCACCGCCATCTCCCGAGTCCAGCAAGTGGAGGGCGGCGACCTCCTGATCGAACTGACCTGACACAGCCGCACGCCTTGTGGTCAGACGCACCGGAAATAGCGTGCTATTTCCGGTGCGTCTGACCACAAGGCGTGCGGCTCTGAAGATCGCGTGCGCTACTGTCGCACGCCATGACGCGCATCGTGGCCGGATCGGCAGGCGGCCGCAGGCTGCGGGTGCCGCCCGCGGGCACCCGGCCCACCTCGGACCGAGTGCGGGAGGCGCTGTTCAGTGCGCTCGCGGCCCGGATCGACTTCGACGGGCTGCGCGTGCTGGACCTGTACGCCGGTTCCGGGGCGCTCGGACTGGAGGCGCTCTCGCGCGGCGCGGCAGTCGCCGTACTCGTGGAATCCGACCGCCGGGCGGCCGAGGTGGTCGAGTCGAACATCGCCGACCTCGGATTGCCGGGCGCAGTGCTGTGCCGCGCCGCGGTCGCGGCGGTTCTGGCCGGACCGGCGGAGGCTCCCTTCGGCGTGGTGTTCTCCGACCCGCCCTATGTTCTCGCCGACGACGCGGTGACGGCGGATCTGGCGGCGCTGGTCGCAGGCGGCTGGGTCGAACCGGGCTCGCTGGTCGCGGTGGAGCGTTCCAGCCGTTCCGCGCAGACCCGGTGGCCTGCGGCGTTCGATCCCGGGAAGCCGCGCAAGTACGGCGAAACCCGGATCGACCTCGCGATTGTCGCCGAATAGCCCGGGAACGCGATTCCTGAATGACCCGTGAGGTGCGTTCAACGCACGTCACGGGTCATTCAGGTGTCATGGCGGTGTGCCGGTACTACTACCATGGCGGGCATGGCAGGAGCGGTGTGTCCCGGGTCCTTCGACCCCGTCACCAACGGGCATCTCGACATATTCGAGCGGGCGGCGGCGCAGTTCGACGAGCTGGTCGTGACGGTCATGGTCAATCAGAACAAGAAGACCATGTTCACTGCCTCGGAACGCATCGCGATGCTGCACGCGGCTACCGCGCACCTGCCCAATGTGCGGGTGGAATCCTGGCAGGGCCTGCTGGTGGATTTCGCCAAGGCACAGGGCGTCACCGCCATCGTGAAGGGGCTGCGCAGCGGCGTCGACTTCGACTACGAGCTGCCCATGGCGCAGATGAACCGCAAACTCACCAACGTGGACACGGTGTTCATCATCGCCGATCCCGCATACAGCTTCCTGTCCAGTTCCCTCGTGAAAGAGGTGGCGGCCTTCGGTGGCGACGTCACCGGGATGCTGCCCGCCGACGTGCAGGAACGGCTGCTCGAGCGGCTGGCTGAGAAAGCTGAGAACGGCATTTGATTCTCGGGCTGCCGCCGCGCGTCGACTACCAGGATCAATCCGACGCGAGGCACACTGGGACGGAAAGCGGTCAAAGCCGGTAGAGAGTGGGGTTGTCGTGTACCGGGTTTTCGAGGCGCTGGACGAGTTGGTGGCGATCGTCGAAGAGGCGCGGGGCATCCCACCGACCCGCGGCTGCATCGTGCCGCGCGGGGACGTGCTCGACCTGCTCGACGACGTGCGCGAGGCGCTGCCCACCGAGCTCGACGACGCCCAAGACGTGCTCGACCACCGCGACAAACTGGTCGGCGACGCCAGGATCACCGCCGAGACCACGGTGACCAACGCGACCGAACAGGCCACCGACACGCTGGACAAGTCCCGGGTCGAGGCCGACCGCATTTTAGCGGAAGCCAAGGACCACGCCGACCGCATGGTCGCCGAGGCGTCGTCGCATGCGGACGCGCTGGTCGAGGACGCGAAGGCGGACTCCAACCGCACCGTGGAAGAAGCCAAGCGGGAGTATGAGACCGTCACCGCCCGCGCCCGCACCGAGGCGGACCGGCTCGTCGAGGCGGGCAAGGCGTCCTACGACCGTGCCGTCGCCGAAGGCCAGGCCGAGCGGGAGCGCTTGGTCGAGGCCACCGAGGTGGTGCAGGCCGCCCGGGTCGAGGCGGGCAATGTCGTCGACGCCGCGCATCAGGAGGCGGACCGCACCCGCGCCGAGTGCGACGCCTACGTCGACGCCAAGCTGGCGGAGTTCGAGGAACTGCTGACCGGCACCCTGCGCTCGGTCGGCCGCGGCCGACAGCAGCTGCGCCCCAACGCCGCGGCCGACTACCGCGGTTCCGCCACAGGCGCCTACCGGACGTCCGCCGCGGGCGACTACCGTGCCGCGGCCGCGGCCGACGATGCCCCGGAGCGCCAAGCCACGCGCCGCCGTTCTCGCCACGCCGAATAACCCGACCGCCGCAATGACCCGTGACGTGCGTCCAACCCACGTCACGGGTCATTGCGGAGGTCGGGTTTCGGTGGCGACGCGAGGGTCGCGTATCATTCACGGGTTGTCTTTGTAGGGTTCCCCGCTTTCGAAGGTGTCGTCGTCATGTCCGCAAGGTCCGGTTCCGCGTCGCGTCGTCTGTCCGACGACGCGAGGTTTGTGCTGGACACGCGCAGTCTCGGGCGGCGGCCCGGCAGCCTGCGCGAGGAGCGGCGGTCGTTTGCCACCCCGGAGCGGATCGGGCTCGATCTGATCGCCATTCCCGAGGGCGCCGACATCGAGCTGGACCTGCAGTTGCAGGCCGTCTCCGAAGGCGTCCTCGTCACCGGCACGGTGTCCGCGCCGGTGGCGGGCGAGTGCGGACGGTGTTTGGAACCCTTCACCGACAACCTGCGGCTGCAGCTCACAGAGCTGTTCGCCTATCCCGACAGCCTGACCGAGCGGACCACCGAGGAAGACGAGGTCCGCAGGCTCGTCGATGATCACGCGGACTTGGAGCCGGTGGTCGTCGACGCGGTCGGGCTGGCGTTGCCGCTGCAACCGGCGTGCAGCCCGGACTGTCCGGGACTGTGCTCCGAATGCGGCGTCCGCCTGGCGATTGCCGGTGCCGATCACCGGCATGAGATACTTGATCCTCGCTGGGCCGGGCTCGCGAAATTCGGCGAGTCCGACAGCGGTGATCTCGAAAAGACTGAAGAGGAGAAATAGACGTGGCCGTTCCCAAGCGCCGGATGTCGCGTTCCAACACCAGGTCGCGGCGCAGCCAGTGGAAGACCACTGCCCCCACCCTGGTGACCTGCCCGAACCGTGGCTGCGGCGAGCAGAAGCTCCCGCACGTGGTGTGCCCGTCCTGCGGGACGTACAAGGGCCGTCAGGTCACTGCCGCCGCGGTCTGAACCTGACCACGCGGAGCGCTGTGACGATCGACAACCGCAGCACCGAAGCTCGTGACCCGGCGACGTCGTCAGACGTCGCCGGGATTCGTGCTGGGGAGGATCCTCTGGGCGGGCTCAAGGGCGCCCTCGGCGTCGAGCTGACCCCCGAGATTCTCACGTTGGCGTTGACCCACCGGTCCTACGCCTACGAGAACGGCGGCCTGCCCACCAACGAGCGCCTGGAGTTCCTCGGCGACTCGGTCCTCGGGCTGTCGGTCACCGAGCGGCTCTACACCGCGCACCCGGACAAAACCGAGGGCGAGCTCGCCAAGATCCGCGCCAGCGTGGTGAACATGCACGCCCTGGCGGGGGTGGCCCGCACGCTCGGGCCCGGCGGTCTGGGGATGCACCTGCGGCTCGGCCGCGGCGAGGAGATGACCGGCGGGCGCGACAAGCCGAGCATTCTCGCCGACGGCATGGAATCACTGCTGGGCGCGGTGTTCCTGGAGCACGGCATCGACGTGGCGCGGGCGCTGGTGCTGCGCTTGTTCGCGGACTTGCTCGAGCGCGCCCCGAAAATGGGCGCGGGCCTGGATTGGAAGACCAGCCTGCAGGAGCTGACGGCCGAGCGGGGCATCGGCGTACCCGGCTACGTCATCACCGCCACCGGCCCCGACCACGACAAGGAATTCACCGCGACCGCCGTCGTCGGCGGTGTCGCCTACGGCAGCGGCGTCGGCCGCTCGAAGAAGGAAGCCGAGCAGAAGGCCGCGGGCGCGGCGTGGACCGCGCTGTCCTCGGTCGCCGAGACCGACGACACCGGCTGCTGAGCTCCGTGCCGGAACTGCCCGAGGTCGAAGTGGTGCGCCGCGGTCTCGCCGACCACGTGGTCGGCCGCACCGTCACCGCGGTTTCGGTGGGTCACCCCCGCGCGGTGCGCCGCCACCTCCCCGGCGCCGCTGACCTCTGCGGCCGGATCACCGGCCGGACGGTCGCCTGCGCACACCGGCGCGGCAAGTACCTCTGGCTCACGTTCGCCGACGATCCGGACGAGGCGCTGGTCGTGCACCTCGGCATGAGCGGCCAGATGCTGGTGCAGGCCGCGGGCGTCCCGCGGGAGAAGCACGCCCACATCGTCGCGGATCTCTCCGACGGCAGTCAGCTGCGCTTTGTGGACCAGCGCACGTTCGGCGGCTGGGCGCTGGCCCCGGTGACCGTGGTGGAGGGAACCGCCGTGCCCGTGCCGGTGGCCCACATCGCCCGCGATCCGCTGGACCCGCTGTTCGACGCCGAGGCGGCGGTGCGGGCCATCCGCTCGAAGCGGTCGGAGATCAAGCGAGTGCTGCTGGACCAGACCGTCGTTTCCGGCCTCGGAAACATCTACGTCGACGAATCCTTGTGGCGCGCAAAGATTCACGGCAACAGATCGGCTGCTGGTCTGAGCCGTCCCGTGGTCCGGTCGCTGCTCGCGGAGGCGACCGCCGTCATGCGGGACGCGCTGACGGCGGGCGGCACGTCTTTCGACGCGCTCTACGTCAACGTCAACGGGCAGTCGGGGTATTTCGAGCGCTCGCTCAATGCCTACGGCCGTGCAGACGAGCCCTGCCGCCGCTGCGGCGCCCCGATGGTGCGCGAACAGTTCATGAACCGCTCATCCTTCTCCTGCCCGCGCTGCCAGCCGCCGCCCCGTCGCTGAGCACCATCCCTACACCCGAACCGTGCCCACGGGGTGGCTTGGGCGGCTAACTTTGGTGGCATGCCTCGCAAGCTGACGTACTACGCCGCGGCCACCATGGACGGGTACATCGCCGATGAAACCGGTTCGGTGGGGTTCTTTCCGGTCGGAGGGGACCACGGTCCCGCGATTCGGGCGCAATATCCGGAGACGCTGCCGACCAAGGTGCGGGAGATCTTCGGGATCAAAGGTGACAGCGCTACATTCGACACGGTGCTGATGGGGCGCAAAACGTACGACTTCGGGGTGCGCACGGGCACGTCGAGCCCGTATACGCACCTGCGCCAGTTCGTGGTGTCGGCGTCCCTGCCGGAAAGCCCCGATCCGCACATCGAATTGATCTCCGCGGATCCGCTCGACCGCGTGCGAGAGCTGAAGCGTGAAGCGGGCCTGGGCATCTGGCTCTGTGGCGGCGGCGAGTTGGCTCGCGTGCTGCTGCCGGAGATCGACCAGATCTTCCTCAAGCGCTATCCGGTGGTGCTCGGCGGCGGCAGATCGCTCTTCGGCGCCGGCCCTGCCATCGACCCGGTGCTGTTCAAGGTCACCACGAGCCGGATGTTCTCCAGCGGCGTGGCCTTCGTGAAGTACTCCCGCAACGGTGTTTCCTGACGGTCACAAAGTGTGAACGACAGTCACAGGAACCGTTGCTTGCGGCTGTCACGTGCGGTTCAATCGGAGGATGGTCACTGTTGATCGTCGCTCCGCCACCGGGTCTGTCGGGGGGCGCGTGCTGTCTCTGGCGGCGTTCGCCGGACTCCGGTCCCTGGGGGCGCTGAGCAGGGTGTCGCCCAGCGATCGGGTCGGCGCCTCTGTGGCCAGGGCCGCGCTCGACGCCGCATGTTGGCTGATGCCGCGCACCTCGCTGCCGCATCAGACGGTGCAGGTCGCGGGGCCGCGTGGGCAGACGGTGGGGGAATGGGTCGGCGAGCGGCCCCGGCCCGGGCAACCGTTGATCCTCTACATCCACGGCAGCGGCTACGTCGGGTGCAGTGTCGCGACGCATCGCGGGCTGGTGTCCGAGTTGGCGCGCCGGCTGCGTCGGCCCGCCTTCTCGCTCGAGTACCGGCTCGCGCCGCGGCACCGCTTCCCGCAAGCCCATGACGACGTGCTCAACGGCTACCTGTGGCTGTTGGACCAGGGTTACGCGCCCGCGGACATCGTCGTGATCGGCGATTCCGCAGGCGGACACCTGGCGCTCGGCCTGTGCATGCAGCTGCGCGAGCGGGAGGTCGCGCAGCCCCGGGCGGTGATCGGATTTTCGCCGCTGGTCGACTCGACCTGGCGCACAGCTCGCACCCGGGAGCCGTCGGTGCGGGACTCCTTCATGACGGCCGACTCGGCGTTGAAGCTCACCGGGCTCTACACCGGGTACGACCAGTTCGACGACTACCGGCTCGACGTGCTCGGCGGTGTCGGCCCCGACTTGCCCCCGATGCTGTTGCAAGCCGGCGGGAACGAGATTCTCGCCGCGGACGCCGAGGCCTTTGCCGCGGCGCAGCGCGCCGCCGGCGGCTGGTGCGAACTGGAGACCTGGCCCGGCATGTTCCACGTCTTCCAGATGGCCTCCGCCCTGGTCCCCGAGGCCCGCGACGCCCTGCGCGGCGTCGAGCGTTTCGTCGCCGAGGTGGAAACCCCCCATCGCCGCTCGGCTTGATTTCCACCTTCCAGAATGACCCGCGACGTGCGTTAGGCGCACGTCACGGGTCATTCTGGAAGGTGGAAATCAGTACTGGAGGCCGACGT
>JABFVX010000235.1 GCA_013362555.1 Mycobacteriaceae bacterium | reverse complement strand
CGGCCACGCCTTCGAGGGCGTACTCGAGCTGGTGCAGGTCGTGGTGGTGCCAGCCGGTGACCAGGCCCGCGGTGTCGTACGCCAGTGTGCCGGCCGGCACCGACGCCTCCGCGCGGATGGCGACCGGGCCGATCCTGGCCGCCGGGGGCGCGGACCTGGCCGCCATAGCGTCGACTCCCGGGCCCTGCCGCCCGTAATGTGGTACCACCCGATGAGAATCTCATTCTCTCATCGGGGCAGCAAGGATCTCGCCCGGCAGCCCCCGACATCCCACGGAGCACCCATGGACATCGACGACATGATCCTGGTGAGCATCGACGACCACGTGGTCGAGCCGCCGGACATGTTCAAGCACCACGTCCCCGCGAGGCTCGCGGACCAGGCGCCGCACGTCGTCCGCAACGACAAGGGCGTCGACCAGTGGATTTACCAGGGCCGGGTCACCGGCGTCAGCGGCCTCAACGCGGTCGTCTCCTGGCCTGCCGAGGAGTGGGGGAAGGACCCGGCGGCATTCGCGGAGATGCGCCCGGGTGTGTACGACATCCACGAACGGGTCCGGGACATGGACCGCAACGGCATCCTCGCGTCGATGTGCTTCCCGACCTTCGCCGGGTTCTCGGCCGGCCACCTGAACCACTACAAGACCGACACCACGGTCGTCATGATCCAGGCGTACAACGACTGGCACATCGACGAGTGGGCCGGCGCCTACCCGGGACGGTTCATCCCGCTTGCCCTGCTGCCCACCTGGGACCCGCAGCTCATGGTCGACGAGATCCGCCGGGTCGCCGCCAAGGGCTGCCGCGCGGTCACGATGCCGGAGCTGCCGCACCTGGAAGGCCTGCCCAGCTACCACGACATGGACTTCTGGGCGCCCGTCTTCCAGGCCCTGTCCGACACCGGGCTGGTGATGTGCCTGCACATCGGCACCGGCTTCGGCGCGCTCAAGCTGGCTCCCGACGGTCCGATCGACAACCTGATCATCCTCGCGTGCCAGATCTCGTCGCTGGCCGCGCAGGATCTGCTGTGGGGCCCGGCGATGCGCAGCTACCCGGACCTGAGGTTCGCGTTCTCCGAGGGCGGCATCGGCTGGATCCCCTTCTACCTCGACCGCTGCGATCGGCACTACACCAACCAGCGCTGGCTGCGCCGCGACTTCGGCGGCCGACTGCCCAGCGAGGTGTTCCGCGAGCACTCACTCGCCTGCTATGTCACCGACCCCACCTCGCTGAAGCTGCGCAACGACATCGGCATCGACAGCATCGCCTGGGAGTGCGACTACCCGCACTCGGACTCGATCTGGCCGGACGCCCCCGAGTTCGTCCTCAACGAGCTGCGACAGGCCGGCGCGAACGACGCGGAGATCGACAAGATCACCTGGCAGAACGCCTCCCGCTTCTTCAACTGGGACCCCTTCGCACACGTCGCCAAGTCCGAGGCGACCGTCGGCGCACTGCGCGCCCGTGCGACCGACGTCGACACGTCCATCCGGTCCCGCCACGAGTGGGCGCGGCTGTACGCGCAGCAGACCGCCTGACCGTCAGGGACACGCCGGTGATGACCTCGTCACCGGGGTGGCGTGTGACCCGGCTCGGTCGGCGGCGGCAGCGTCGAGTACACCGCGCGGCGGGCGTTGAAGTGCGCCAGGTGGTACGTCCGGCCCTTCGCCTCCAGATCCAGCGGCGGAGGGTCGGACACATATCCGAGGTGGAACCCCTCGGACGTCTTTGCCCACACCGAGTGCCGGTTCCGGAACTCGGCGAACCGCTCCGCCTCTTCGCGGGTCTCCCACAACCCGCCGAACGCCCGGGTGTCGCCCTTGGCCGGACGCTCGATCGCGCGCAGCAGCGCCGGGCTGTAGATGCCGCGGACCCGGAAGTTCTCCAGATGCTCGATGCCGATCACGATCCGGATGTAGCCCGAGCGGTTGCCCCGGTGCCGCCCGACGACGTAGAGCTTCTCGCCGCCGTCGCCCCACCGCGGCGGCAGCACCCACACCTTCGCACCGCCGGAGAAGTGCTTGGTGCCGC
The DNA here is from genome assembly GCA_013362555.1 of Mycobacteriaceae bacterium. Lineage (GTDB taxonomy): Bacteria > Actinomycetota > Actinomycetes > Mycobacteriales > Mycobacteriaceae > JABFVX01. The sequence continues at coordinate 1,146 of JABFVX010000235.1, read as the reverse complement.
GGCGGATCTCCAGCCCGCCTTCGCCCTGGGCGGTCTCCCGGCGCACGTTCGCGACGACGCCGAACGCGGCCATCTCCTCGGACATGCCCCCATGCTCGCCCGGTGCCGCGCCGGGCGGCAAAGGAAAATCCCTCCCGCCGCGCCCTCCGCCGTTACGGTGAGTCCACAACCCATTACGGCCGCTGGAGTACCCGTGGACGATGTCAACGGTTGGCGCGACGCGTGGCCCTTCCGCTGCCACGACGACGTGCCGCACGAGTGGAAGTACAACGGGGAGTACGTGCCGGGAAAGCCCTGGTCGAAGTACTGCCTGGGGTGCTTCATGGTCAAGGCCGGCAACACCACCGACAACGATCCGACCCCGGAGGCGGTCGCGTTGCCTCGGATGAACGGGTGAATGCGGACAACGCGTGCGTATCTCTCCGCGTGGTCTCTCGTTGACAGGGCGCCGAACCCGATCGGCAGCGATACGTGGAGGAATAGTGAACAACGTCAAGAAGGCGGCCGTCCTCGCGGCCGTCGCGGGCGGCGTCGTCGCCGCCGGTGCCGGTGCGGCCCACGCCAGCTCCGAGGCGGAGGGTGCCGCCGTCGACTCCCCCGGTGTCATCTCGGGCAACCTGGTCCAGGTCCCGGTGCACGTCCCGGTCAACGTCTGCGGCAACTCGGTGAACGGCATCGCCGCTCTGAACCCGACCTTCGGCAACATCTGCGCCAACCACGGCTGACCCGCCCGCCGTACGCGGTCTGCCCTCCTTGGCCGCGTCGGTCGCGACGAGCGGCCCCGCCCCCGGAACACCGGGCGGCGGGGCCGCTCGCTTTTCCCGCCGCGGCGCGCGCCCCCACGCGCGCACCGTGATCCGCATCGATCCGTGCCGGGATCCGTACCGATCCCTCAGGAAACCGGCCAAATTCCATGACCGGATGTAGCGCTGTGGTGGCAATCCGGTCAGCTCGGAACCCGCGGCGGCCGACACACCCGCCGAACCGCGAGAATGGGATTGCCTTCGTCGTTCTTCCGCGTTGTGCAGGGTGACGCCGCGCGTCGGGAGATCATGGTCAAGAGGCGGAAGAAGGGGTGCCATGGACCGTACGGATCGCATCGGCAAGCGGGCCCGGGTGGCCGGATGGCTGCGCCGCGTGCGGACC
>JABFVX010000041.1 GCA_013362555.1 Mycobacteriaceae bacterium | reverse complement strand
CGCGTGCACGCAGTTCGGCGGCGGCCGACCCGAGCATGGCCCGGTCGACCACCGCCCGGGCCCGGACCAGGGCGCGCGCGACGTACCACCACACCAGCATCACGACGGGCCCTACGCCGACCACGAGCCAGAACCACAGCCACCCGCCGATCAGAATCAGCGCCACCAGGTGGACGACGGGGGTCGCGAGCAGCACGGCCACCGCGAGCGACAAGGTGAAACCGCCCGTCGCGGAGAACGCGAGGTAGCCGAACTCCCGCCACCTCGCGGGATCGCGGAACCACACCGCGGCGCGGCCGATCGGACCGCGGCCCGCCGTATTGGCGTATCGCGACTGGATGCGTTCTCCCAGAACATATCCCGCGAGTCGCCGATGGGCGTTCGCCAGCATTTCCGTGGCGGGAACGACGGCGTTCGCGAGCACGATGCCGATCCCGAGCGGAGCCAGCGCGATGCTCAATACGCTGAGCACCCACAGCGCCAGGGCCGGGATCGCGAGCAGCGCCTGAACTGCGCTCAGCCCGGTGATCGCGAGGCGGTTGCGCAAGCCCTCCTCGTCGACGGGGCCGGGGGCGGCCGACAGCACGGCCACCCCCCGCTCCCGCGGTTCCGCGGGGTCGATGTCGGCTGCCTGCGCGGACCGCCCTCGCACCGCCTCCATGGTCGACAATTCTGGCACGCCGGTCACAGTGCGGCCAGGGCCTCGTGGGCGCCGGCGCCGTCGAGCGCCCGCCCGCACGCCTGCCGTGCGGTGACCACGGCCAAGACCACGGCGAGGACCGCGACAGCTCCGGGCAACCACAGCTGACCGTCCGGGACGACGCCCTCGTGGCGGGCTATCGAGAACGGCACGAACGTGGCGAGCGACGCGACCAGCCCGAGCACGGCGCCGAGCACCGCGACGAACGCCGTCTCGACCGTCACCGCGGCCTTGACCTGTTCCGGGGTCGCGCCGACCAGCCGGAGCCTGCCGAACTCGGCGCGCCGGTCCCCGATGTTGGCCAGGATCGCGTTGACCACCAGGATGGCCGCGAATGCCGCAATCATGGCGACGACCACGTTGTTCAGCATGGAGATCATGTCGGCGTCCGCCGCCGTCAGGTCCGGCGGCAGCACCCTGGTGCGATTGTCGATTTCCTCCAGCATCAGCACTCCGGCGGCGGCGCCGGTGAACACGATGACCGGGCCGAGCACGCCGCCGAGCAGGTGCGCCCGCCGAGCGGCGTTGAACGCGGCCAGGTGACCGGCGGGTCCGACGCGCTCCAGAATCGCCCCGGCAGGCCGGGCCGCCAGGCGCAGCAGGGTCGGCGCGACGGCCGCCAGGCCGATCCCCGCGAGGATCGAACTCGAACCCGACGACTGCATCGCGTCGTAGGGATTGTCGGTGTGGCCGGTCACGAAAACGGTGACGAATCCGAGGCCGACCGAGTACGCGACTGCCGACCACCCGACCAGCGCCCGCCACCGGGGCAGCCGCGCGCTCACCTGTTGGGACGCGAGGGCGAAACGGGCCGCGCCGCCGGTCGCGCGCCTGCTCGCCAGGCCCGCTGCCGCCAACCCGACCACCACGACCGCCGCCGCGGTGATGCTCAGGGCGGCGGGTCCGCCCGCGAACTCCACTGAGGCCGAGACCATCCCGGCATCACGAATCCAGTGGAACAGCGCCGCGCCCGCGGGCAGCGCCAACAGGGCTCCGAGCGCCGCCGCGGCCAGCGACACCACGAACGTCTCGGCTCGAACCAGCCGCCGCGTCTGCCCAGGCGTGGCGCCGATCGAACGCAGCAGACCGATTTCCACGTCGCGCCGCCGCACGCCGACCGACAATGTCGAGACCAGGGCGAACAGTGCGATAAGGCCGCCCCAGCCGCCGATGACGGCGCCCATGATGACCAATGCCTTCCGGTCCGCGCCCGTCGCGTCTGCGATGCCGGTTTCGACGAGCGTGGCGAACGCCCCGACCACGAGAGTGCAGAGCAGCACCGCGACAAAAGACGCGGCGAACGACGAAAGCCGGTGCCGCAGCGAAGCGAAGGCCAGTGACATCATCGCCGTGCCCCCACCAGATCGTCGAGGTGCGCCATCTGACCCGCGACAGCGTCCGCGGTCGGCCCGTACAGCCTGCCCGCCACTCGGCCGTCGACGAGGAACACGACCTCGTCGGCGAACGCGGCCGCGGTCGGGTCGTGGGTCACCATCAACACGGTGTGCCCCATGCGGTCGACGACGCCGCGCAGCAACTCCAGCACATGTCGCGCGCCTGCCGTGTCGAGCGCTCCGGTCGGCTCGTCGGCCAGCACCACCGCGGGCGCGGTGACGAGGGCGCGCGCGATCGCGACCCGCTGCTGCTGCCCGCCGGACAATTCGGCGGGCAGGTGCCCGGCCCGGTCGGCCAGTCCGACCGCGGCCAGCAGCTCCGCGACCCGGCGCCGGTCCGGCCTGCGGCCGGCAAGCCGCGACGGCAGCGCCACATTCTGTGCCGCGGTCAAGTACGGCACGAGGTGAAAGCCCTGGAACACGATGCCGAGCCGCTCGCGGCGCAGCACGGTGCGCTTGTGCTCCGACCAGCCCGCGGTGTCGCGGCCTTCGACGACGATCCGGCCGCCAGTCGGGTTCTCCAGGCCCGCCGCGCAATTCAGCAGCGTGGACTTGCCTGAACCGGACGGCCCCATCACCGCCGTGAAGGACCCCGCGGCCAGGGTCAGGTCGATGCCGCGCAGCGCGTGGACCGCGCGGTCGCCCGCGCCGTAGACGTGCGTGAGAGCGTGCATCGAAAGCGCCGCGGCGCGCGGCGTTTCCGATCGGGTGTCGAGCATGTCGCCTCCTCGTGAGCATTGGTTGCACTCACGACGCTAGAGACCGGCCCGACCGCGGTCGATGGGCCAAGACCGCCGATGCGGTAGGCAAAACCCTACTTCCGTCCACGGCTCGGGCCAGTGAGCCTAGGCATCCTCCAGAATGACCCGTGACGTGCGCTCAGCGCTGAGAGACGGCGGCCCGAGGAGGCAGCGTGCGTAACACCGCAGGGCCTCGCGAGCAGCGCAATAGACGCCGCACGTCACGGGTCATTCTGGAGGTTAGGGTCCGGCTGGTCAGGCGCGGCTGATTTCTTCCATGTCGAAATCCGCTTTCGCCGCGCCGCAATCCGGGCACGACCAGTCGTCGGGGATGTCGGCCCAGCGGGTTCCGGGCTCGATGCCGTCGTCGGGCCAGCCGAGCTCTTCGTCGTACTCGAATCCGCACTGCAGACAGCGGAACAATCGGTACTCGGTCACGTCAACTGCCTCCGGGGGTCTGGACGGGTTCGAAATCGATTTTTTCGCGCACTCCGCAGTCGGGGCAGCACCAGTTGTCCGGCACTGCCGCCCACGGGGTGCCGGGCGGGAAACCTTCGCGGGGCGCCCCGGCGGCCTCGTCGTAGACGTAGTCGCACACCGGGCAGCGGTGTGCCGCCATCACCGGACGCCGTACTCGGCGAGGACCCGATCCCGCTGGGCGGGCTGGATATTCACCCGCGTGATGTCGCCGTCGTAGTGCGCGAGCACCCGGCGGTCCATCACCCGCCGCCACAGCGGCGGTATGTAGGCCAGCGTGATCATGCTCGCGTAGCCGCTGGGCAGGTTCGGCGCGCCCGCCATGCTGCGCAGCGTCTGGTATCGCCGGGTCGGGTTGGCGTGGTGGTCGCTGTGCCGCTGCAGGTGGTAGAGGAAGATGTTGGTCACGATGTGGTCGGAGTTCCAGCTGTGCTCCGGGGTGCAGCGCTCGTAGCGACCGGACTGCGTCCGCTGCCGCAGCAGCCCATAGTGTTCCAGGTAGTTCACCGTCTCCAGCAGCGAGAAACCGTACACCGCCTGAATGACCAGGTACGGCAGTACGCCCGCGCCGAACACCGCCGCCAGGCCGCCCCACAGCACCGCCGACATCAGCCAGGCATTCAGCACGTCGTTGTGGATCGTCCACGGCCGCTTGTCCATTCGCCGCAAACGCGCCTTCTCCAACGCCCACGACGACCGCAGGCTGCCCCATACGCTGCGCGGCAGGAACGCCCAGAACGATTCGGCGAAGCGGGCGCTGGCCGGGTCTTCCGGCGTGGCGACGCGCACGTGGTGGCCACGGTTGTGCTCGATGTAGAAATGGCCGTAAAAGGTCTGCGCCAGCGTGATTTTGGACAGCCACCGCTCCAATTGGTCCTTCTTGTGGCCGAGCTCGTGCGCCGCGTTGATGCCGATGCCGCCCATGGCGCCGATGCTCAACGCGAGACCGACCTTCGACACGAGTCCGAGCCCGCCGTCGACGCCGAGCCACGACAGGTCGTCCGCCGTCCACAGGTAGCAGGCCAGGGCGAGGCTCATCAGCTGGAACGGAATGTATGCGTACACGCAGTAGCGGTAGTACCGGTCGTTCTCGAGCTGCTCCATCACCTCGTCCGGCGGATTCTGCCCGTCGGGCCCGAAGAAGCGGTCCAGCACGGGCAGCAGCACGTAGACGAGCAGCGGTCCGAGCCACCACCACACCGGACTGACCGCCTGCAGGCCGATCCGGTTGAACAGCCACACGGCGCCGACCGCGACCAGCGACGCCGTCGGGGCCACCAACCCCAGCAGCCACAGGTAGCGCTTGCGGTCACGCCATTGCGGCGGCGGGGAACTCGGCTCGGCGGCCCGGGGTGACGTCATCGTCGATCTCCTTGCAAACCTGACATCGCTTTACACTTCTCCGCGATTTGTTCCAGTCAATACATCACTGTCATATTTGTCAACGAATCGTCGTTTCTTGAGGTCGTGTACCCTCAGGCCCGTGTCCGAAGCGCCGAACTTCCAGGCCGAAATGCGCCTGATCCTGCGCGAGCGCGTCATCGACGCCGCACGCCGCCTGGTCTGCACCTACGGCTGGGGCGCGGTGACGATGTCGCGTGTGGCCAGGGAAGTCGGCGTCAGCCGACCGGTGCTCTACAAGGAAGTCGGCACCAAGCAGGACCTGGCCGACATCGTCATCCGACAGGAGATCGACACCTTCCTGGTGGGCATCGCCGAGAGCTTGGCCGCCCATCCCGACGAGATCGTCGCGGGCGTGCTGCACGCCGCCGAGTACACGCTGCGGGCAGGCGCCGACAACGCCCTGCTCAAGGCCGTGCTGACCGGGAGGTCCGGCTCCGACACGACCTTGCTTCCCACGCTGATGACCGAGCCCGAGCCGGTGCTCGGCCGGGCGGTCGCCGCGGTGTCGGCGGCGCTGCGCGGGCAGTATCGACTCGACGACGTCTCCGACGACCGGCTGTCCGACATCGCCGAGACCGTGGTGCGCCTGTCACTCAGCCACCTGTTCCAGCCGACGGGCAGCGTCGAGCGCGCCCTCGCACAGATCAGCCCCGTCGTCGCCGCGCTCTTCCCCGGCGAACGCTAGCGCTGCCCAACCCACATCCCCCTTCTCCAGAACGACCCGTGGCGTGCGTCCAACGCACGTCACGGGTCGTTCTGGAGAAGGTTCGAGTTGTGGACAGGGTGTTCCACGCCGTATATTCCATCTGGAATATCCCAAACCGGACATAGCGGGCGGAGGTGAACGGACCATGGGGAAGGCAGCACCGGGGGCACTGACGCCGTTGGGGGTTGCCGTGCTCGCCGTGCTGTCGGAACGGTCGATGCACCCTTACGAGATCTACCAATTGCTGGTCGCCCGGCGGGAGGACCGGCTCGTGAAAGTGCGGCCGGGTTCGCTGTATCACGCGGTGGCGCGGTACGCCGAGCTCGGACTGGTGCGCGAGGTCGGCACCGACCGCGAGGGCAACAGGCCGGAGCGCACGGTCTACGAACTCACCGACTGCGGCTGGCAGGCGCTGCGCAATCGGGTCGCCGAACTGCTCGGCAGCGGGGAGCGGGACTACCCGAATTTCCCGCTCGCCCTGGCCGAGGCGCACAACCTGCCCAAGGACGAAGTCATCGAGCTCGTCAACCGACGGATCGCCCGCCGCGAGCTCGATATCGGCGAGCTGGACATGATCACGAGGTGGGCTGGCGAGCGCGCCGTGCCCCGCCGCTACTGGATCGAGGTCGAGTACACCCGTGCCGTTCTCACCACTGAGAAGCAGTGGATGGAGCGGCTGGTGGACGAGCTGACGTCCGGCCAACTGCCATGGGAGAGTTTCGATCCCGCGACAGGCGGGCGCCTTCCGCAGGCCGACGGATGCCCGAAAATGCACTTGCCCAGCAGCTTTCCGCCTCCGGGCAGTGCACTGACAACTCTGAACGACGACGAGGAAAGCGATACCCATGTCCGTTGAACGCAACCCGTGGCAGGCGCTGGGCGCGCTGTGTGTGGGCTTTTTCATGATCCTGCTGGACATGACAATCGTTGCGGTCGCCAATCCGGCCATTGCGTCGCATCTGCAGGCCGACATGAACTCGCTGGTCTGGGTGACCAGCGCGTATCTGCTGGTGTATGCAGTGCCGCTGCTGGTCACCGGGCGCCTGGGCGACCGATTCGGGCCGAAGAACCTCTACCTCGCCGGGCTGACGGTGTTCACCGTGGCCTCGCTGTGGTGCGGCCTCGCGGGCAGCATCGGCATGCTCATCGCGGCGCGTGCGGTGCAGGGCCTCGGCGCGGCGCTGATGGCGCCGCAGACCATGGCGGTGATCACCCGAATCTTCCCGGCGGACAAGCGCGGTGCGGCGCTGGGCGCATGGGGGTCGGTCGCCGGCGTCGCCACCCTGGTCGGCCCGCTGCTGGGCGGGGTGCTGGTGGACCGGCTGGGCTGGGAGTGGATCTTCATCGTCAACGTGCCCGTCGGCGTGGTCGCGTTCGCCCTTGCGGTGCGCTACGTTCCGACGCTGCCGACGACGGACCGCAAGTTCGACGTGCCCGGCGTGCTGCTGAGCGGTGTTGGAATGAGCTTGCTGGTCTTCGGGATTCAAGAGGGCAACACCCACGACTGGTCCGCAATGATCTGGGCGCTCATCGCCGCGGGCATTGCGGTGATGGCCGTGTTCGTGGTCTACCAGTGGCGTTTCGCGGGCAGCGAGCCGCTGGTGCCGCTGACGCTGTTCAAGGACCGCAACTTCGCCCTGTCCAACGTCGCCATCGCCTCCCTCGGCGGCGCGATCACCGGCATCATGCTGCCGTCGTATTTCTATCTGCAAGCGGTGCGGGACTATTCGTCGACCAAGTCGGCGCTGGTGTTCGCGCCGATGGCGGTGGTCACCGGGTTCCTGGCTCCGGTGGTCGGCAAGTTCATCGACCGGCTGCACCCGCGGTACCTGCCTACGGCGGGCTTCGCGATGTTCGCGTTGTCGATGTTCTGGATGGTCAACCTGACCTACGCGGACTCGTCGATCCTGGCGATCATGGGGTCGTCGGCGCTGATGGGACTCGGCAGCGCCTGCATCTGGGCGCCGCTGGCGGCGGTGGCCACCCGGAATCTGCCGCTGCACCAGGCGGGCGCCGGATCGGGCATCTACAACACCACCCGCCAAGTGGGTTCGGTGCTCGGCAGCGCGGCGATCGGCGCACTGCTGACCGCGCGGCTGTCGGCGAACTTGCCCCCGGGCGTCGGCGTGAAGATCACCGAAGGTTCAAGCGGCGGCGGGCACCTGCCCGCGAACCTCGTCGACGGCTTCTGCTCGGCCCTGCGCGAGTCGATGTGGCTACCCATCGGCGCGCTGGTCGTGAGTGCGGTGACCACCGCGTTCTACGTCCGCAACCAGCCTGCCCCCCAGGCGTCCCGCCCGGCCCCGCAGGCGTCCGAGGACGCCCCGGTCCCCGCGGGCGCATAGCTCCCTCCTCCACACCCGTTGCGTGCATCCACACCCGCAGCTGCGGGTGTGGATGCACGCAACGGGTGTGAGGGGTCAGGCCTCGGCGGCGGTGACGGACGGGGTCGGGTCGGGCAGGGCGGTGGCGGAGCGGCCGAACAGGGCCGCGGCGGCGAAGCCCGCGACGAGGACCGCGACCGGGAGGAAGAGGGAGTCGCGCAGCGCGGCGCTGAACGGGTCGTGCAGAGCTTCCGGGACGGCGGCGGCCATGCCGCCCTCCGCGGCCGCGCCGCCCATGCCGGGCAGGTGCGCCGCCAAGCGGGAGGTGATGAGCGCGCTGATCGCCGCGCTGCCGAGCACCGAACCCACCTGGCGGGTGGTGTTGTAGACGCCCGCCCCCGCGCCCGCCTGGCGCACCGGCAAGTCTCTGGTGGCCACCGCGGCCAGCGGCGCCCAGATACAGGCGTTCGCCACACCCATGCCGACGATCGGCGGCATCATCCAGGCGATCGAGGAATGCGGGCGCACCATCGTCGCCAGCCACGCCAGCGACCCGGCGTACAGCGCGAAACCGAACGCCGGGGTCAAGGCCGGATGCATCCGGTCCGCGCGCCTGCCGATCAGCGGGGCGAGCAGCCCGGTGACCACCGCCATCGGCGCGAACACCAGCGCCGACTTCGTCGGCGACATGCCCCGCACGGCCTGCAGGTAGAAATAGGACGGCACCATCAGCGAGGTGACCGCGGCGCCCATCGCCATGATGGCGACGTTGGACAGCGCGAAGTTCCGGTCGCGGAACAGGCTCAGCGGCACCAGCGGCTCACCGGTGCGCGACTGGTGAAACCCGAACACCGCCAACACCACCAGACCGGCGCCGATCATTGCCCAGATCCACCAGGCCCAGTGCCGGGTGTTGCCCTCCTGGATGCCGAACACCAGCAGCGTCATGCCTACCGCGCTCAACAGCACATCGACCAGGTCGAATTTGTGGTCGTGGGTCGGCAGCGCGGGCACCAGCCAGGCGGCCAACAGGAACGCGGCCACGCCGACCGGCACATTGACGAAGAAGATCCACTCCCAGCCGAACCGGTCCACGAGCACGCCGCCCAGAATCGGCCCGACCAGCGTCGCCAACCCCGCCACGCCGCCCCACAGTCCCATCGCGGCCCCGCGGCGGTCGGGCGGAAAGGTCCGGGTGATCACCGCCATTGTCTGCGGAGTCATCAGCGCCGCGCCGAGACCCTGCACGGCCCGCGCAGCGATCAGCATCCCGACGCTGCCGGACAGTCCGCACCACAGCGAGGCCAGCGTGAACACCGCGAGCCCGGCGAGATAGACGTTCTTCGGCCCGAATTTGTCTCCGAGACGGCCGGTGACCAACAGCGGCACGGCGTACGTCAACAGATACGCACTGGTCACCCAGATGACGTTGCCGATGTTGGTGTGCAGCGCCCGCATGATCGCCGGGTTCGCCACGGCCACGATCGTCATGTCCAACAGGATCATGAAGAACCCGACGATCAACGCGGACAGCGCAAGCCACGGATTGTGCAGGCCTGCGTCCGCGCCACGCTGTCGGTTCGAGGCGCCCCCCGACTCTCCTTGTGCAGTCGGCATGCACTCATAGTGTGCCCCCGCCGCCCCCTCAGCAACGCGGACGGCCAGTAACCAACCTCCAGAATGACCCGTGACGTGCGTTCCACGCACGTCACGGGTCATTCTGGAGGTTGGTTACTGGAGGGCGGCGGCTGCGACGCGGGCGGCGTCGGCGACCAGGGCATTGGCCGGAGCGGCGTCGGGACGGGTGGTGGCGGTGAGAATGACCATGACGAGCGGGGCCCGTCCGCCCGGCGGCCAGAGGACCGCGGCGTCGTTGGCCGTGCCGTACTCGCCGGTTCCGGTCTTGTCGCCGACTTTCCAGTCGGCCGGGACGCCCGCCCGGATGCGCTGTGCGCCGGTGGTGTTGGCGCGCAGCCAGTCCGCGAGGCGCAGGCGCTCCGGCGCGGCGAGCGCGCTGCCGAAGGCCATGGCGCGGTAGTCCGCGGCGAGGACCGCCGGAGTGGTGGTGTCGCGCTCGTCACCCGGCGTCGCGGTGTTGAGGTCGGTCTCCCACCGGTCCAGCCGGGTCGCGGGATCGCCGAGCGACCGCAGCGCGGCGGTGAAACCGGACGGCCCGCCGAGCAGCTTCAGCAGCTGGTTGCCCGCGGTGTTGTCACTGAGCGTGATCGCGGCCGAGCACAGGTCGGCGACCGTCATGCCGGAGGCCACGTGCACGCTGGTGGCCGGCGAGTTCGGCACCAGATCGGCCCGGGTGTAGTGCACCACGTGGTCGAAATAGCCGGTGTGCAGCGGGTGCTCGCGCAACAGGGCTCCGCACGCGAGGGTCTTGAACGTCGACAGGATCGGGAACCGCTCCCCTGCCCGGTGCGCCACGGTGCGACCGTTGGCGGTGTCCACCGCGAACACCCCGACTCGCGCGCCGTAGCGCCGCTCGAGCTCCTGCAGGCGCGTCGAGACCGCGGCCGGCTCGGAAGAGGCGGCGGACTCGGTGGACTCCGCCGAGTCGGCGGAGTCGCCGCACCCGGCAAGTCCCAGCGGCGCAAGCACAGCGAACATCGACGCCAACGCCACGAACCTTCTACGCACCTGTGGTCTCACGCCACCCTGTCTACCCCATGCGCGTCTCGGCGCCCGGAACCAAAGCGGGCACGGCGGGCGTTCTCGGTGGAGGAGACTGGATTGCAGACAAACGACGTAATTCAACACAGTAGGAGGGCCGCCATGCCGAGTTGGCGGAAGGGCCTGGAGAAGGCGATCGTCTCGATGCTGGACCGGGGCAGCAAGCTGCAAGGTCCCGCGGTGGCCGCCTACGTGGACCGCACCCGGCGCGGACACCCCGGCGAATCGCCCGCCGAGATCGTCGCCCGGCTGGAGAAGCTGTATCTCACCGCGGTGACGGGCAGCGGCGGTGCGGTCGGGGCCACGGCGGCGGTGCCCGGGATCGGGACCGTCGCGGCGCTGTCGGCCTCCGGCGCCGAGACGCTGTTCTTCCTGGAGGCCTCGGCCCTGTTCACACTGGCGGTCGCGGAGGTGCACGGCGTCGCCCCGCGCGACCACGAGCGCCGCCGGGCCCTGGTGCTGGCGGTGGTGCTCGGCGAAGGCGGCAAGGAGATCGTCGAACGCACAGTGGGCCGCAAAGCGACCAATTGGGGCACCCTGCTGGTGTACCGGGTCCCGAAGCTCAAGGAGATGAACGAGTCGCTGCTGGGCCGCTTCGCCCTGCGCTTCGTCATCGAGCGCAGCGCCCTCGTCGTGGGCAAGGTCATCCCCGCGGGCATCGGCGCCGCCATCGGCGCGGGCGGCAACCGCTTGCTGGGCAAAGGCGTCATATCCAACGCCAAGGACGCTTTCGGCCCGCCCCCGCAGCACTGGCCGGTCATCGACGCCGAAGTCATCGCCATCCACCCGGAACACACCAACCAGGACGCTCCCCCCGGGGGCGGAGCCTAACCGCCCCAACACCTTTGTCCAGAATGACCCATGACGTGCACCCAACGCACGTCATGGGTCATTCTGGAGGGTCTCGGTACGTCGCCTGCGGTGTTACCTGCGTCGCATCCCTCCCGGGGGCGGGAAGAGGGGATACTTAAGGACGAGATACAACTCGATATCGAACCGGAAAATTTGCCGAGCGGCAGGCGCCGATCTCACTAGGTCGGGTCCATCCGAGAAGCGAACCCGCGGGGGTCTAGCCTCGGACTGTCAGGGTCCTGGTCAGCTGCGCGTCGCACGGCCCGCCGCGCGGATATAGAAAGAGGCGAAAACCTGCCGTGAGCAGCTCAACTTCCCAGTTCGGACAGAACCAGTGGCTGGTCGACGAAATGTACCAAAGGTTCAAGGTCGACCCGTCCTCCGTCGACGAGAGCTGGCACGAGTTCCTCACCGACTACCCGCCCGAATCTCCCCAGCCGCCTGCGAACGGGCAGGCGGCCGCCAACGGGCAGCCGGCGACGACCGTGACTTCCACCACTCCTGCCGCTCCGGCGCA
>JABFVX010000199.1 GCA_013362555.1 Mycobacteriaceae bacterium | reverse complement strand
AGAGGGCGGCGTCCTAGGCCGCTAGACGACGGGACCGCGTTGTGGAAAAGCGCTCCCTTTCGGAAGCTTGCCCAGCTTAGCGAACCTTCTCCCGGTAACCAAATCCCAGCGGAGCTGGGACCGGCATACGATGGAAGGCCGAAAAATGGCTTTTCCGCTGGGGTACCAGGACTCGAACCTAGAATGGCTGAACCAGAATCAGCTGTGTTGCCAATTACACCATACCCCAATGGCCCGGGGCTCCGAGCCGAGGAGAAGGTTACCAAACAGCCCGGGCCTTTCCACAAATCGGCTGGTCAGAGGCCCTGTTTGGGCGCTCCGGAATGCCCCGTCACGGGTGTCGGGCGCACGCCGTCGGTCATTCCGGAGGCTCCGCGACAGCTGCCCGCAGGCGGGCCATGGTGAGGTCGCGGCCCAACAGCTCCAGCGACTCGTACAGCGGCGGGCTGATGTGCGATCCGGTGACCGCCACCCGGACCGCGCCGAAGGCGACGCGGGGTTTGAGGCCGAGTCCGTCGATGAGGGCCGCTTTCAGCGCCTCCTCGATCGCCGGGGCGGTCCACTGGGGCACGGCGTCGAGCGCCTCGATCGCCGCGCGCAGGACAGGCTCCGCTTTGTCGCCGAGGTGCTTGCCGGCAGCGGCTTCATCGACGGTGAATTCGGCAGTGGGGGCGAGCAGGAACCTCAGCAGGTCCCACGCGTCGCCCAGCACCACGATCCGGGTCTGCACCAGCTCGGCGGCCGTGGCGAAAGTCTCATCGGTGACGGTGATCTCGTGGCCGTGCTCGGTGAAATAGGCACGCAGCCGCCGCGCGAAGTCGGCCGGGTCGAGTCTGCGGACGTGCTCGGCGTTGATCGCGTCGGCCTTCTTCTGGTCGAAGCGGGCCGGATTCGAGTTGACCTTGGACACGTCGAAGGCCTTCACCATTTCAGCCATCGTGAATACGTCGTTGTCGTCGGCGATGCTCCAGCCCAACAGCGCCAGGTAGTTCAGCAGGCCTTCCGGGAGGAAGCCGCGGTCGCGGTGCGCGAACAGGTTCGACTCCGGGTCGCGCTTGGACAGCTTCTTGTTGCCCTGCCCCATCACGAACGGGAGATGGCCGAACTCGGGCGTGAAATCGGCGACGCCGATCCGCCGCAGCGCGGCATACAGCGCCAATTGCCTTGGGGTGGAAGACAACAAGTCCTCACCGCGCAGCACGTGCGTGATCTTCATGGTGGCGTCGTCGAGCGGGTTGACCAGGGTGTAGAGCGGCGAGCCGTCGGCGCGCGTGAGCGCGAAATCCGGCACGTCGCCGACTTTGAACGTGGTCTCGCCGCGCACCAGGTCATGCCAACTGAGATCCGAGTCGGGCATTCGCAGCCGGATCACCGGCGTGCGCCCTTCGGCACGGAACGCCTGCTTCTGCTCTGCGGTGAGGTCGCGGTCCCAATTGTCGTAGCCCCGCTTCGGGTCGCGGCCCGCGGCGCGATGCCGGGCCTCGACTTCCTCAGGGGTGGAGAAGGATTCGTAGGCCTCCCCGGCCTCGACCAGCCTGCGCACCACGTCCCGGTGCAACTCGCGCCGCTGCGACTGCCGGTAGGGCGCATAGGGCCCGCCCACTTCGGGACCTTCGTCCCAGTCCAGCCCGAGCCAGCGCAGCGCGTCGAGCAGCGCCCGGTAGGACTCTTCGGAATCGCGCGCCGCGTCGGTGTCCTCGATCCGGAACACGAAGGCCCCGCCATTGTGGCGGGCGTACGCCCAGTTGAACAGGGCGGTGCGGATCAACCCGACGTGCGGGGTTCCGGTCGGCGACGGGCAGAACCGGACCCTCACGGGTGCAGTCACGTGAATCAGCCTTTCTTCACAACGGAATTCGTCAACGTGCCGATGCCGTCCACGGCGACCGACACGGTCTGTCCTGGCAACAGCGGGCCGACCCCCTCGGGGGTTCCGGTGAGAATGACGTCGCCGGGCAGCAGGGTCATCACCGCCGAGATCCACTCGATCAGCTCCGGAATGTCGTGCAGCAGCAGCGAAGTACGACTGCTCTGCTTCACCTCGCCGTCTACCTCGGTCGTGAGCGCCAGGTCGCCCGGGTCGAGGACGGTCTCGATCCACGGGCCGAGCGGGCAGAAGGTGTCATAGCCCTTCGCCCGGGTCCACTGCCCGTCCAGCTGTTGCTGATCACGCGCTGTCACGTCATTCGCGATCGTGTAGCCGAGGATCACGTCGCGAGCGCGGGCCGCGGACACGTCCTTGCAGGGACGGCCTATCACGACTCCCAGTTCGCCCTCATAGTCGACTCGGTCCGAATTCGGCGGAACGACGATGTTGGCGCCGGGACCGACGATGGAGGTGCTCGGCTTGAGGAAGATCACCGGATCGGTGGCGTCGCCCGCCCCGGGCCGGCCGGTGATCTCTGCCATCTCCTTCGCGTGGGCGGCGTAGTTTTTGCCTACGCACACCACTTTCGACGCGAGGATCGGCGCCAGCAGCCGGACGTCGTCCAGCGGCCACTGCCTGCCGGTGAACGACGGATTGCCGAAGGGATGCTCGGCGATCTCCCGAACTACCGCCTCCGCGCCTTCGCCCTCGACGGCGACGAACGCCACTCCATCCTGACTGGCTACCCGACCTAGTCGCATGCGGCGATCCTATCGGTGCGGCGGGCACGGCCGATGCCACGGTGTACAGTCTGGAGAGCGATCAAAATATAGGACTTTGCGTCCACATTGTGAGATGCAAGCGGACGCTCGAGCAGGACCGGCAGGAACGCACCATGCACACGCGAGCGACAGCTTCCCCCCACCAGATCGGCGCGGTATCGGCGCGGCGCCGGTGGTCGCTGCTCGGCCTCAGCATCCTCGCCCAGGTCGCGAGCGCGATCTTCACCTACGGCGCGGCATTCCTCATTCCGACCCTGCAACAGCGCGGGCTGAGCCTGTCGCGGGCCGGTCTGGTCGTGGCCATGCCCACCGTCGGACTGGTGCTGACGCTCATCGCGTGGGGCACGCTGCTGGACCGCATCGGCGAGCGCCGAGTGCTGGTGTACGGCTCGGCGCTGCTGGGCGCGGCCGGGTCGGCCGCCGCGCTGGTCTCGGCCAATACCGTCGCGCTGGCCGCGGCGCTCGTGGTCGGCGGCATCGGTGCGGCGAGCACCAACGGCGCGGGCGGGCGGCTCATCGTGGGCTGGTTCGACGCCCGGCAGCGCGGTCTGGCCATGGGCATC
>JABFVX010000493.1 GCA_013362555.1 Mycobacteriaceae bacterium | reverse complement strand
GGCCGCCACACGCCGTTCTTCAACAACTACCGCCCGCAGTTCTACTTCCGCACCACGGACGTGACCGGCGTCGTGACCCTCCCCGAGGGCACCGAGATGGTCATGCCGGGCGACAACACCGAGATGACCGTCAAGCTCATCCAGCCGGTCGCCATGGACGAGGGCCTGCGTTTCGCGATCCGCGAGGGTGGCCGCACCGTCGGCGCCGGCCGCGTGGTCAAGATCATCAAGTGATGGTCTGACTCCGGTCAGCTAGCTCCAGAACGACCCGTGACGTGCGTCAGTCGCACGTCACGGGTCGTTCTGGCTGGGCAGGCGCGGGTACGCTGCGGTCGTGGGAGATGTGCTCAGCACCCGGGTGTTGAATCGGACCTTGCTGGCGCGCCAGCACTTGCTGGAGCGGTCGCGGTCGTCGGCGGCCGCCATGGTGGAGTACCTGGTCGGATTGCAGGCGCAGGATGTACTGCCGCCGTTCGTCGGGCTGTGGAACCGGATCGAGGGATTCGACCCGGCCGCAGTGTCGGCGGGACTGTCGGACCGGTCCTTGGCGCGGCTGACGTTGATGCGCGGCACAATTCACTTGGTCACGGCTCGCGACGCCGTGCGCATCGCGCCGCACATTCAGCCCGAGCTGGAGAAGGTCCCGTTCCGCAAGGGTTTCTACTTCGGTGAGACCGTCGGTCTCGATCCCGAAGAGGTGCGCGCCCACGGCGAGCGGTTGGTGGGCGCGGAGCCGGTGACCACCGCGCAGCTGCGGGCGCACGCCGCGCGGCTGTGGCCGGATCGCAAGCCTGCGGCGGTTGTGCAGGCTTGGCTGTATCAGCTTGCGGTGCTCCAGGTTCCGCCGCGCGGGATGTGGGGGCACAACGAGCGGCCCAGTTGGGCGCGGATCGAGCCCTGGCTGGGGCTGGCGCTGGACCGAGAGTATCCGCGCGCCGAGTTGTTGGCGCGATATCTGGCGGCGTTCGGCCCGGCCTCCACGATGGACATGCAGACGTGGTCGCGCTTCACCGGACTCAAGCCGGATGTCGACAGTCTCGGCGACCGGCTGCGCCGCTATACCGACGAGCGCGGCCGCACGCTGTACGACCTGGCCGACGCCGAGTTGGCCGACCCGGACCTGCCCGCGCCCGCGCGGCTGCTCGGCTGGTACGACAATGTCTTCCTCTCCCACCAGGACCGCACCCGCATCGTGCCCGCGACCTCGGTCTACAAACCGGACCTGCGCGCCTACGAGGCGCCGTTCCTGGTCGACGGATTCGCCGCGGGCACCTATCGGATAGAGCGCACGAGCGACACGGCCCAGCTGGTCCTGCGCCCGAGCCGGGCCCTGAACCGCCGCGAAAGCGCCGAGCTCACCGCCGAGGCCGACCGCCTCTTGGCCTTCGTCGAACCCGACCGCGCCCGCACTGTCGTCCAGAAACCTCCAGAATGACCCGTGACGTGCATCCAACGCACTTCACGGGTCATCCTGGAAAGAATAGAAGCGTGGGATTTGTCCTAACCGTCCGGTATCCGGCGGGTTACCTGGGTCAGGTACGATGACGATCGAAGCGTGAGGGGAGTATTCCTTCGCGGCGGCTTCGTCAGCACGGAACCCATGGTCGGGAACCCGGAGTCGTCGGTCGGTTGTTGACGCCGGCGGAAGAGACCTCCGGAGTCGAGTGCTGCGCACTCTCCGGAGGTGTTGGAATTGTCGGTACCAGGTTGGCTGTGGATATTCACCCTGCTGGGGTTTGCTGGGTGGTTCGCGCTGGAGTTGGCCGTCGGCGGCCGGCGGCCGCATGAGGTCCGCACGCGCGAGGCAGTCGGCTGGGTGGCGTTCTCGGTGCTGGCGGCGATCGTCTTCGGCACCGGCGTCTGGGTGGTGGCCGGTCACGACTATGGCGTCCAGTTCTTCACCGGTTATCTGACCGAGTACTCGCTGTCGATGGACAATCTGTTCGTCTTCATGGTGATTCTCAGCGCGTTCGCGGTGCCCACGATTTACCAGAGCCGGGTGTTGCTGATCGGCATCGCGCTGGCGCTGCTCATGCGCGGCGTCTTCATCGCGGTCGGGGCGGCGCTGGTGGCGAAGTTCGTGTGGGTGTTCTTCTTCTTCGGCGCGATCCTGCTGTGGACGGCGATGAAAGTGGCCCGCGGCGAGGATGAAACCGAGGAATACCACGAGAACGCGCTGGTGCGGAGGCTGCGAGCCCGGTTCCCGATCACCGACGAGTTCCAGGGCACCAAGCTCACCGTGCGTGCGGACGGGCGCCGGTTCGCCACGCCGCTGCTGTTGGTCGTGGTGGCGGTCGGCAGTGCGGACCTGCTGTTCGCGGTGGACTCCATCCCGGCGATCTTCGGCATCACGCAGGAGCCGTTCCTGGTGTTCACGGCGAACGCTTTCGCGCTGATGGGGCTGCGTCAGCTGTACTTCCTGCTCGGCAAGCTGGCCGACAAGCTCATCTATCTGTCCTACGGGCTGGCGGTGATCCTGGCGTTCATCGGCGTCAAGCTGATGCTGCACGCCGTGCACGAGTACGACAAGGGACCGGACTGGCTGGAGATCAACAACTGGGTTTCGCTCGCCGTCATCGTCGCGGTCCTCGCGATCACCACCGTCGCCAGTTTGGTGGCGACCCGTCGCTCCCCTAACGGGATTCCCCCGACTCCGGACACGGTATCGCCGTAGAGCCACTGTCCAGAATGGCCCGTGACGTGCGTCCGGCGGACGTCACGGGTCATTCTGGACAAGAGGTCGGCTAGCAGGTGCTGGGGGCCGGGAGGCCCGCGAAGCGGTCGGCGAGCCAGATGGTAGCGGCGGGCAGGCCGAGGATCGCGGTGGTCAGGTGATCGGGACTGGGGACGAGCTCGGTGTGGACGCGGGTGCCCGCCCGGCAGTAGCGGTGCATGGTGTTGATGATCGACTCGACCGGCAGCAGGGCATCGACCGGCGAATGCCATTCGAACACAGCTGTTTTCGGCACGCCGTCGTAGAGTTCGAGGCTGTTCTCCTCGACCACGCGGCGGGCCTGCGCGTCGGCTGCCAGGTTCGCCGACTTGGCGAACTCCATGGCGCTGTGACCTGCGCCCGCCGCGAGGATCTCATTGGTGCAGCTGTTGGCCATCCGGTCCCGCACGGCCATGCCTGCCGTGTTGAGCTGGGCGCTGACCGGGAGCCGGTTGGGGTACTCGCGCTCTAGCCCGATGGCGGCGGCCATCGCAAGGCCGAACGCCGGGTGCGGGGAGTAGCCCAACGCCCGAACCATCGTCACCATGTTCATCGGCACACCGCCCTCGGCCGCGCCCACCAGGTTCAGCTCGGGGGCGTAGCGGGGCGCCATGGCTGCCGCCCAGGCGGTGGCCATGCCGCCTCCGGAGTAGCCCGCCATCGCTACCGGACTGTGGGTCAGCCCCAGGCCGGACAGCCGCTGCGCCGCCCGGATCCCGTCCAGCGTGATCTGGCCGCCCAGGCGGGCCGCGCCATACGCGCTGGTGGGGCCGAGGTGATCGGGCAGCGCCACGGTCCAGCCCCGACGCAGCACCAGGTTGAGGGCAGGCGCTTCGCGGATCACCATCGTCGGGTCGGTGGTGTAGAGCTCGCGCGACACCGCGCAGCGGGTGCCCAGCGCGTTGATCATGTGCTGGTAGGACAGCAGCGGACCGTCGGACACGTGGTTGCCCGGGGTCAGCACCGTGGTCGTCGCCGCGATGGGCTTGCCGGTGGAGTTGGTCGACCGGAACTTGATCAGCGTGACGACGGTGTCCGGAAACAGCAGGATCGGCGGCATCGTCCGGACGGCCAGCACGTCGCCGGGGCGGTGGGCGGACAGGTTGCGCGGTGCGGCGTAGAACGGATCCGGGTCGGCGGCCGGGTAGACCGGCACCGCGTGGACTGCCGCCGCGGTCAGACAGGACGCCGCGATCCAGCCCGCGAAGACGGATAGCATGGCTCGGGCCACGATGCGCATAAGAATCCCCACTCAGTTAGTCGACTGGTTGGTTTTATACGTCCAGCCTCCCGTTTTCCTCTCGTCGACACGCCGTCCGGCCGCCCGAGAGCGCGTTTGAACTCGGATGGTTTGGGTTGCAAACCCTCCAGAATGACCCGTGACGTGCGTTAGTTGCACGTCACGGGTCATTCTGGAGGGTTTGCAACCGATTGCCGCCCGCGACCGGCTTGGGTGAGCCGGCTAGGATTCTCGGGTGATCGTCGCGCTGATCGATTCCGGGCTCGGGCTGCTTCCCACCGCCTCGTGGCTGCGGAAACTGCGGCCTGACCTGGATCTGTTGTTGCAGCTCGACCCGGACGGCAGGCCGTGGGGGCCGAAGCCGGAGGACTGGGTGGTCGAGCGGGTGGTCGGCGCGGCTCGAACCGCGGTTCGGCAGGGCGCGGAGGTGGTGGTGCTGCCGTGCAACACCGCGAGCGTGACCGCGCTCGACCAGGTTCGGGTGGATTTGGGGCCCGCCGTGCCGGTGGTCGGCACGGTCCCCGCCATCAAGCCCGCCGCGGCCGCGTGCGAGCGCTTCGCGATCTGGGCCACCGCCGCCACTACGGCCAGCACGTACCAGGCCGATCTCATCGCCCGGTTCGCCGGCGACGCCGACGTGGTCGGGGTGGCCTGTCACGGGCTCGCCGACGCCATCGACGCGGGCGACCTGGCCGCCGTGCGGGCGGCGATCCGCGCCGCCGCCGACCGAACCCCGCCGCAAATCCAGGGCGTGGTGTTGGGCTGCACGCACTATCCGCTGGTCGCCGACGCCATCGCCGCCGCGCTGCCTGCCGGGGTGCGGATGTTCGACAGCGCACAGGCGGTCGCTGCGCAGGCGATCCGCCGCATCGACGAGATCACGCGCGGGAGCGGCGCGAGCACCGGCAACGGGACGGTGCAGGTGCTGCTGAGCGGGCGTCCCGGGGCGCTGCCCGCCAGCGCGGCCGCCTACGAACCCGGCCGGGAACTGGGTGCGGGGTGAGCGATGTGACGGCGGCGCAGGTGCAGTCGGCGCTCGCGGCGGTCGCTGATCCCGCCGACGCCGTGCACTTGCAGCGGTTCTTCAAAACCGGACCGGGGGAGTACGGCGAGGGGGACGTGTTCATCGGCGTGCGGGTGCCCGCCACCCGCGCGGTGGCCAAGCGGTTCGCCGAGCTGCCGCTCGGGCAGATCGCCGAGCTGCTCGACAGCGAGGTGCACGAGCACCGGCTGGCCGGACTGGTGATTCTGAACGCGCGATTCGCGAAGGCCGCCAAGGCATCCGACACGGCGGCGCAGCAGGAAATGGTGTGGTGGTACCTGGACGCGGTGCGCCGCGGCCGGGTGAACAACTGGGACCTGGTTGACGCGTCCGCCGAGCACATCGTCGGTCCGTGGCTGCTCGACCGGCCGCGCGACCTGTTGTTCGAGCTCGCTGCCGGAGAGTCGGTGTGGGAGCGCCGGGTGGCGGTGCTGTCGACGTTCGCGTTCATCAAGGCGGGCGACCCGTCTACCACACTGGCGCTGTGCGAAGAGCTCAGCGGCGACCGCACGGACTTGATCCAGAAGGCGGTCGGCTGGATGCTGCGCGAGGTCGGCAAGCGCGTCGACCGGTCCGTCCTGCTGGCTTTCCTCGACACGCACGCCGCCGCTCTCGGCCGAACCGCCCTCAGCTACGCCACCGAACACCTCGACCCTGCCGTCCGCGCCTCCTACCGCGCCATGCGCAAACCTCCTGAATGACCCGTTCGTTGCGTCCAACGCACGTCACGGGTCGTTCTGGAGGCTTGGGCGGGGTTTAGAACTCGATCTTGAGGCGGTCGGTGGCCGGGTGGGCCTGGCAGCCGAGGATGTAGCCGGTTTCGATGTCGGCCGGGTCGAGTATTTCGGGGTTGTCCATCGTGACTTCGCCCTCCACCAGCGTGCACATGCAGGAGCCGCACTCGCCTGCCTGGCAGGAGTAGGGGACGTCGATGCCCGCGCCGAGCATGACGTCGACCAGCGTGTTGGCCCGCGGCCAGCGGAGGGTGTGCACCTGGCCGTCGAGCTCGACGTCTACCGTGGCGGCGCCCTCGGCGTCCGCTTCGACCTCGGCGGGACCCGCGAACGGGTCGCCGGTCAGCGAGGTGAACACCTCGGTGTGCACCCGGGTGCGCGGCACCCCGAGGGCGTCGAGCGCGCCGTGCACGACGTCCAGAAACGGCCCAGGGCCGCACAGGAACGCCTGGTAGTCGACGAAGGGGCGGGCCTCTTCGGCCAGTTGGGCCGCGGTGGGAAGGCCGCCGCGCCCGGTCTCCAGCCAGTGCACCACAGTCAGTCTGGGGTGCGCGGCCGCGAGCTCGTCCAGTTCGGCGGCGAAGATGACGGACTCCGGATCGCGGTTCGCGTAGATCAACGCCACCTGGCCCGTGCCGCGGACCAGCGCGGATTTCACGATCGACATGATCGGCGTCACGCCGCTACCCGCGGCGAACAGGAGCAGGTCGTCGTCGAGGTTCTTCGGGGTGAACAGGCCCGACGGCAAGAGCACTTCCAGGGTGTCGCCGCGTTTGACGTTGTCGCACAGCCAGTTCGAACCGAATCCGGCGGCGGTGCGCTTGACGGTGACCTTCGGCGCCTCGCCGGTGTGCGGCGAGCTGGCCAGCGAATAGCAGCGCGCCACCGAGCCGGTGCGGTCGCTGGGGATGCGCACCGTCAGGAACTGGCCGGGGCGGTAGTCGAATCCTTCGGGCGCATCGAAGACCAGCGAGCAGGCGTCCGGGGTCTCGGTCACCACGTCGGCCACGGTGAGTTTCACCGATCTGCTCATCGAGTCGTCTGCTCCTCTTCTGAAGGCTGTTGCGCCAGTTGGGCTTCCAGGCCCGCGATCAGCGTCTCGACACCGAACGCGTAGACGTGCTTGCCCGGCAGGTCGGGCAGGTGCTTCGCGGCCCGCTCCACCACCGCGGGCAGCGGCACGTCCGGCGGCGGGGTGGTGCGCGCCGGGTCGAGATGCCCGCGGCCGAACAGGAACGTGTGGATGGTCGCGTACGCGGCGAGCACGTTGCGGTCGGTGAAGCCCGCGTCCACTAGGATATCCATGACCGCCGCGATCAGGCCCAACTGGGGCCGCAGCATCTGCTCGATGAGCACGTCGCCGAGTCCGGGATGGGTGCGCAGCTGGGCGTCGACCTGGTCGATCACCGAACGCAGCCGGGTCTGCCACGGCCCGGAATCCGGGGCGGGGTAGTGGATTGCGCCCAGTGCGGCCGAGGCCACCAGATCGAGCAGCTCGCGCTTGTCCGCGACGTAGTAGTAGGGCGCCATCGGCGAGACGCCGAGGTCGCGCGACAGCCGCCGCATCGACAGCTTGGCGACCCCGTCGGTGCGCACCACCCGCAGCGCCGCTTCGACGATCTCGGCTTCCGACAGCCCCCCGGGCGCCGTGCGCGCCGCAGGCTCGGCCGGCTCCTCAGTCATGGCAGGGGTCCTCAGTCATGGCAGGCAGTGTAGTTCGCTCGCGAGGGCCGCACTCCCACACCCGAATCACTCAGGTACACCCGCAGCTGCGGGTGTACCTGAGTGATTCGGGTGTGGGAGGCGTGGTCACCGCAGCCGGGGCAGGGCGGGGCCGTCGCCGACCGCGCCCCAGGCGTACTGGTACAGGGGGTGTTCGTCGGGGCCGCAGTCTTCGGTGAGAGTGACGGTCGCGTGGGCGGCGACCCGGACGTCGGCCTGGTAGAAGGGGCGCATGTTGCTGCACACGCCGGTGAGCGCGACAGTGGCGGATCGCTCGCCGGGGTTCACGCAGACCGCCTCCGCGCGGCTGTCCACCGCGGACGTCGTACAGCTCACCTCGCCGTAGCCTGCCGCATTCGCGTGCGCCGCACCTAACATCACTGTCACCGGCACGATCGCGGCCATCGCCGCGAACATCAGTCTCATCTCGAACCCCATCTCTCGCCGCTCCGACCCTAACAACGTTTTGTCCACACGACGCGTGAGTTGTATCAACCGCTTCCAGAACGACACATGAAGTGCTGCATTGAATAGCCCTGCTCGCGAGGCCCTGCGGTGTTACGCAAGCTGCCTCCTCGGGCCGCCGTCTCGCAGCGCTGGACGCACGTCACGGGTCATTCTGGAAGGGTTGTGGTCAGGACGTGAGGGCCGCCAGGGCCATGCGGCGCAGGACGGAGCGGGTGCGGGCGCCGCGGTCGCTGTGCGGAGTGGAGTTGACCAAGCCGAATACGGCGTGGGCGGCGGTGCGGGCGTCGTCGTCGGGCCTGCCCGGGCGGACGGCGCACAGCGTCTCGACCCAGATCTCGACATAGCGGCGCTGGGTCTTGCGGATGCGGTGCTCCGCGTCGGCGGGCAGATGGTGCAGGTCCTGGTCTTGCAGGCGGATCACGTGCGGGTGGGCGAGAGCGAAATCCACGTGCAGGTCGAGGAGGCGCTCGAGGGCCTGTTCGGGAGCCAGGCGATCCACCGTGGCGGACGCGTCGGCGAGCAGCCGCTCGCTCACGTCGCTGAGCAGCTCCACCAGCAGCGCCTCCTTGCTGGGGAAATGTCGGTACACCGCGGGGCCGCTGACACCGACCGCGGCGCCGAGGTCCTCCAGGCGCACGCCGCGGAACCCGCGCTCCGACATCAGCCGCGCGCCCGCGTCGAGCAGCTGCCTGCGTCGCTCGGCCTTGAGTTGCTCCCGCTGTGACATCGGCTCCGTCCCGGAACACTGACCGACCGCGATCGATCATTGACGAACTCAGTTAATCGAGGTTAACTCAAATCATGGGCCAGCTGTCGAATCGAGAGCGACACCGAGCACTGGCAGCCGACCTGCGGAAACGGCTGGCAGTCGCCGCTCGCGGCGGTTCGGACCGGGCCCGGGAGCGTCATCTCGCCCGGGGGAAGCTGCTGCCGCGTGACCGGGTGGACCGCCTGCTCGACCGGGGCAGCCCGTTTCTGGAGCTGTCGCCGCTGGCCGCCACGGGCATGTACGACGACGAGTCGCCCGGCGCGGGCATCATCACCGGTGTCGGCCGCGTGTCCGGGCGCGAGTGCGTCGTCGTCGCCAACGACGCGACGGTCAAGGGCGGCACCTACTACCCGATGACGGTGAAGAAGCACCTGCGCGCCCAGGAGGTGGCGCTGGGCAACCGGTTGCCGTGCGTGTATCTGGTCGATTCCGGCGGGGCGAATCTGCCGCGCCAAGACGACGTGTTCCCGGATCGCGACCACTTCGGCCGCATCTTCTTCAACCAGGCGACCATGAGCGCCCGCGGTATTGCGCAGATCGCCGCGGTGCTCGGATCCTGCACTGCGGGCGGGGCTTACGTGCCCGCGATGAGCGACGAAGCGGTGATCGTGCGTGAGCAGGGCACTATCTTCCTGGGCGGCCCGCCGCTGGTGCAGGCGGCGACCGGCGAAGTGGTCACGGCCGAGGAGCTCGGCGGCGGAGAGGTGCACGCGCGCCATTCCGGCGTCGTCGACCACCTAGCCGACGACGACGCGGACGCCCTGCGGATCGTGCGCTCCATCGTAGCCACGCTGCCGCCGAAACAGCCGCCGCCGTGGGAGTTTGCTCCGGTCGTCGCGCCCGCGCACGACCAGTCGCGGCTCTACGACGTGGTCCCGACGGACGCGCGCACCCCCTACGACGTTCGCGAGGTGATCGCGACCGTCGTGGACGGGGTGTCCGCGGACGGCCCGAGTTTCGTGGAGTTCAAAGCCGAGTACGGCAAGACCTTGGTGACGGGATTCGCCCGGATCCACGGACACCCGGTGGGCATCGTCGCCAACAACGGCGTGCTGTTCGGCGAATCCGCCCTCAAGGGAGCGCATTTCATTCAGCTCTGCGACCAGCGCCGCATTCCGCTGCTGTTCCTGCAGAACATCACCGGGTTCATGGTCGGCAAGGAGTACGAGCGGGCGGGCATCGCCAAGCACGGCGCCAAGATGGTCACCGCTGTGGCGTGCGCGCGGGTGCCGAAGCTGACGGTGATCATCGGCGGGTCCTACGGCGCGGGCAACTATTCCATGTGCGGGCGGGCGTATTCGCCGCGGTTCCTGTGGATGTGGCCGAACGCCCGGATCTCGGTGATGGGAGGCGACCAGGCCGCGGCCGTGTTGGCGACCGTGCGCGGCGCCGCAGATCCGCGGGCCGACGCCGAGACCAGGGATCAGTACGAGCGGCAGGGCAGTCCGTACTATTCGACGGCCCGGCTCTGGGACGACGGCATCATCGACCCGGCCGACACTCGGACTGTCATCGGCTTGGCGCTCGGCGTGTGTGCCCAGGCGCCCCTCGACCCCGTCGCCAACGGCGTCTTCCGGATGTGAGGCACCTGTGACCGAATCCGCGACAGCGCAGGAGAGCGTCGTCCGCACAGCGGCCGAGCGCGGGTCGTTCTGGCCGTGTGTGCTGGTGGCCAATCGGGGCGAAATCGCGGTGCGGGTGGTACGCACGCTGCGCAAGCTCGGTATTCGGGCGGCGGTGTGCTACACGGAGGCTGACGCCGACTCGCCCGCGGTGCAGGCGGCCGACGTCGCGGTGGCGGTGCGCGGCTACCTCGACGTTGCCGCGGTGCTCGAGGCGGCGCAGCGGGCCGGGGCGGCGGCGATCCACCCGGGATACGGGTTCCTTTCCGAGAATGCGGAATTCGCGCGGGCGTGTGCGGCCGCCGGGATCGTCTTCATCGGACCTCCGCCCGAGGCGATCACGGTGATGGGCGACAAGATCACGGCCAAGCAAGCAGTGGCCGCGCAGGGCGTGCCCACGATCCCCGGGGTGGCGCGGGCAGGACTGAACGACGCCGAACTAGCCGCCGCCGCCGTCGAACTCGGGTTCCCGGTGCTGGTGAAGCCCGCCGCGGGCGGCGGCGGCAAGGGGATGCGCCGGGTGGTGCGTTCCGACGAACTCGGCCAGACGCTGGCGAGCGCGCGGCGCGAAGCGGCCGCGGCGTTCGGCGACGACACGCTGTTCCTGGAACGGCTCGTGGCACGGCCGCGGCACATCGAGATGCAGATAGTCGCCGACGGACACGGGGCAGTCGTGCATCTCGGCGAGCGGGAATGCAGCCTGCAGCGGCGGCACCAGAAGGTCATCGAGGAGGCGCCGTCGCCGCTGGTGGACCCGGGACTGCGGGAGCGGATGGGCGCGGCCGCCTGCGCGGCGGCGCGCAGTGTCGGCTACCGGGGCGCGGGCACGGTGGAATTCCTTGTCTCCGAGGACGACCCGGAACGCTTCTATTTCATGGAGATGAACACCCGGCTCCAGGTTGAGCACCCGGTCACCGAGGTCGTCACCGGCATCGACGTGGTCGAATGCCAGCTCCGCATCGCCGCGGGCGAGCCGCTCGGCTTCGGGCAGGGCGACGTGCGCTGGACCGGGCACGCCATCGAGGCCAGGGTGTACGCGGAAGACCCGGGCCGCGGGTTCCTGCCGACCGGCGGTCGCGTGCTCGAGCTGTCGGAGCCGAACGGGCCCGCGGTGCGGGTCGATTCCGGTCTGCGTGCCGGGATGGCCGTCGGCGTCGACTACGACCCGATGCTGTCGAAAGTGATCGCGTCCGGGCCGGACCGCGCCGCGGCGCTGGCCGCGCTGGATCGGGCCTTGGCCGACACCGTGATTCTCGGCGTGACGACGAACATCGAGTTCCTGCGGTTTCTGCTGGCCGATGTCGATGTCGCCGCAGGCCGCCTCGACACCGAGTTGGTGGACCGGCTGATCGGCGATTTCCATGCGCCGGAGCCCGGCGGCGACGTCTTTGTTGCGGCGGCACTGCATCGATGGCTCGGCCTGTGGAACGGCGCCTGCCGCGAGGCGGGCGACTGGGCTACGCCGAGCGGATGGCGGATCGGGGGACGGGACGCGCCCGTCCGGTACCGCCTGAGCGTCGGGGC
>JABFVX010000496.1 GCA_013362555.1 Mycobacteriaceae bacterium | reverse complement strand
CTTGACGTAGGCGATGAGCGGAACCCACGGCCGCTGGATCGCGGCGAACACGCCGCAGGCGGCCAATGCCAGCAACGCGACGAGCAGCAGGACCAGGGTGCCGCGTCGGCGGCGGCGCGCCTGGCCGCTCGGAGCCGGTTCAGCGAACCGATTCCCATCGAATCGGTCGTTGCGCTGGACCGTCACGTGTCCTCCACTCCTGCCGGCTGTCGTCCAAGTCTCCCAGACTATCCTCGACTCGCCCGACGAGTCGTGCCGTGTTCAGGCCGGACCACCGGGCCAGAGGACTACGACCGGAAAGAGGACAGCCGTGGAATTCGACGTCACCATCGAGATCCCCAAGGGGCAGCGCAACAAGTACGAGGTTGATCACGAGACCGGTCGCATCCGGCTCGACCGCTACCTGTACACCTCGATGGTCTACCCCGCCGACTACGGCTACATCGAGAACACCCTCGGCGAGGACGGCGATCCGCTGGACGCGCTGGTGCTGCTGCCCGAGTCGGTCTTCCCCGGCGTCATCGTGGAAGCCCGCCCGGTCGCCATGTACCGGATGACCGACGAGGCGGGCGGCGACGACAAGATTCTGTGCGTTCCCGCAGGCGACAAGCGCTGGGACCACATCCAGGACCTCGCCGACGTCCCCGCGGACGAGCTGGCCGCCATCAAGCACTTCTTCGAGCGCTACAAGGACCTGGAGCCCGGCAAGTACGTCAAGGGCTCGGAGTGGGTCGGCCGCGCCCAGGCCGAGGCCGAGGTGACCGCCTCCCTCCAGCGCCTCGCCGACAAGGGCGGCCACTAGATCCTGTCGCGGCACTGCTGTTCTCTCGTCCAGAATGACCCATGACGTGCGCTGAGCGCACGTCATGGGTCATTCTGGGTTCGGGATTGCCTAGCCGTAGCGGGAGGCCGGGATGTAGCGCCCGGATTCCACGAGCATGTCGAGCGCGGCCCGGCGGCAGGGGCAGTGTCGCGGATTGCAAGAGCTGTGAATCTGCATCAGGCGGTGCGCCCGATCGACGGTCAGCGGCCTCGGCACTTCGTTGCACAGGAACGGCATGCCGGCATCACCTCCTCGGATTCAACGGCGGTGCTTGCTTGCCCGTCGGATGTACCAGCAATGATGCTGCCATACTCACGCCCTGTAAGTAACCGGAAAACAAGAACCTGTTCCGCTATTCACACAACAGCCGTCTCGGAGTTGGGTTTCGTCCGGGTATTCGAACCGAGTGCATCATCGGCGAATTGCGTCTGATACAGCTCTGTGTAACGCCCGCCGAGCTCCAGCAATTCCCGGTGCCTGCCGTGTTCGACGATGCGGCCGTCCTCGATCACGGCGATCGAGTCGGCCGACCGGATGGTCGAGAGCCGGTGCGCGATCACCACAGCGGTGCGGCTCGCCAACGCCTCGGCCAACGCCTCCTGGACCGCCGCCTCATTGGTGGAGTCGAGTGCCGCCGTCGCCTCGTCCAGGATCACCACCCGGGGACGCTTCAGCAGCAGCCGGGCGATGGTCAGGCGCTGGCGCTCGCCGCCGGACAGCCGGTAGCCACGCTCGCCGACCACCGTGTCGAGCCCGTCCGGCAGCGTCTCGACGAGGTCGCGCAGCCGGGCCCGCCCGAGAGCGTCCCACAGCTCGTCCTCGCTCGCCTGCGGGCGCGCCAGCAGCAAATTGCCGCGGATGGTGTCGTGGAACAGGTGACCGTCCTGGGTGACCATGCCGACGGCGTCGTGAACCGACTGCGCCGTCAGTTCCCGCACGTCGACGCCGCCGAGGCGCACGGCGCCGGAGTCTACGTCGTAGAGACGTGAAACCAGCTGTGCGATGGTGGATTTCCCGGCGCCGGACGAGCCGACGAGCGCGACCATCTGCCCGGGCTCAGCGCGGAGCGTGATTCCGTGCAGCACCTCGACGCCGCCGCGGGCGTCCAGCGTCGCGACGTCCTCCAGCGAGGCCAGCGACACCGCGCCGGGCGCGGGGTAGCCGAACCGCACATTGTCGAGCTCGACCGCCAGCGGCCCCGGCGGCAGGGCGCGGGCGTCCGGTTTGTCGGTGATCAGCGGGGGCAGGTCGAGCACCTCGAAGACGCGCTCGAAGCTCACCATGGCGCTCATCAGGTCCAAGCGGGCCCCCGCCAAGGCGGTCAACGGCGAATAGAGCCTGGTCAACAGCATCGACAGCGCGACAACCGCACCCGGGTCCAGCTGGTGCCGCAGTGCCTGATAGCCGCCGAGGCCGTAGACGATCGCCACCGCGAGCGCCGAAACCAGGGTGAGCGCGGTGACGAAGCTCGTCTGCGCCATGGCGATCCGGATGCCGATGTCGCGGACCCGCCGGGCGCGCGCGGCGAACTCCCTGGACTCCTGCGCGGGCCTGCCGAACAACTTCACCAGCGTCGCTCCCGGCGCGGAGAACCGCTCGGTCATCTGCGTGCTCATCGCGGCGTTGTGGTCGGCGGCTTCGCGCTGCATCGCCGCGAGCCTGCCACCCATGAGCCGCGCGGGCAGGACGAACAGCGGCAGCAGCGCCAGCGCGAGAAGTGTTATACGCCAGGAGATCCCGACCATCGCCGCCAGCGTCAGCAACAGCTGGACGAGGTTCGACACCACTCCGGACAGTGTCGTGCTGAACGCTCGCTGGGCGCCGATGACATCGGTGTTGAGCCTGCTCACCAGCGCTCCGGTGCGAGTGCGGGTGAAGAACGCGACCGACATCTGCTGCACGTGGTCGAACACTCGGGTGCGCAGATCGAAGATCAGGCCCTCGCCGATGCTCGCCGACAGCCACCGCACCGCCATGTGCAACGCCGCGTCCAACACCGCGAGACCGGCGATCACCGCCGCGAGCCACACCACGACGCGGACGGGCGCGGCCCGCACGATGTCGTCGACCACCCGGCCCGACAGTAGCGGCGTAGCTACCGCGATGCCTGCGGCCGCCACGCTCAGCAGGAGGAAAACGGCCAGCCGCCCACGGTGCGGGCGCGCGAACGCCGCGATGCGACGCACCGTCGCCCAACTCAGCGGCCGCCGCTCCTCCGGCGCGTGCGCCTGCCGGTAGAGCTGCCGCCATGCCACGGACTCGATACTCATCCGCCGCCCCTCATCTACTCATCGCCGTGCGAAACGCCAGTACACCACTCCCCACCGACACTAGAAGCTCAACCAAGCTCAAGGTCCACCCTTTCCGCCGCGGGCGAACACCTGCTCCTACACCCGAAGCGTGGGGTCGCACCCCCCC
>JABFVX010000334.1 GCA_013362555.1 Mycobacteriaceae bacterium | reverse complement strand
CCGATGTTCCGGCGTCGGCGCTGGTCGACACCTTGGCCCGGCGAACGGGGGGCACGGCTGTCGTGCTGTGGTCCCAGCAGGAGTCCACCGCGCTGGTGCCCGCGGTGCGGGCGTGTTCGGCCGCGGGCGGGCGCGTGCTGGTCGCCGGTCCGGGCTGGGCCGCGGCCAGGCTTCCGGCCGGAGTGCGCGGCGTGGCCGACTTGCCCGCCGCCGTAGCCGCTTTGACCTGACCGCGCGACTCGAGTCCAATGCTCGGGCTCACGACGAATGCGGCAGGTCGTTCAGTTGCGTCCGCAGCCAGGCCCTGGCTCTGGACAGCCGACTCATCACCGTCCCGACCGGGACGCGCAGCACAGCCGCGGCCTCGGCGTAGGACATGCCCTCGAGGTCGACCAGTGCCAGCGTCGCTGCCTGCGCGGCGGGCAGGCGATGCACCGCGTGTGCAATAGCCGGGTCGAGCGCAGCGTCGAGAAACCTCGTCTCTGGCGTATTCAGTTCGGCGACCGCAAGTTCCAGAATCTCGTCCGGGTCGTCGAGCAACTCCTGCTTGGCGTCGCGGCGCCGGTTCCGGTCAGCGTTTCGCAGAATGGTGAGCAGCCACGCGCGCGGATGACGGCCGTCGAAATCCGGCACTGAACGATAGGCCCGCAGCAAGGTCTCCTGGACCAGGTCGTCGGCGTCACTGGGCTGCCGCGTCAGCGTGCGCGCGACACGGTGCAGGATGTCGATTTCCGGCACCGCGTACCGCTGGAAGGCGAGACGGCGGCCGTCGTCGTCGTCGTTGCGATGCGTGTCGCCGCCCGGCCGCTGCCGAGGTCCTTCCTGTTCGGTGCCCATCGAAGGGGTTTCGCGGCGGCGCGGCGAATGGTTCGGCCCGGCAGGCGAAATCCCGTCACTTTGTCAGGTCGGTGACATTCGCGTGGACAGTCACAGCGGCGCTTCGCGCGCGGATCCATTCGCGAAGACTTGCTCGACGAATCGGCCTCAGGTCCAGTCAGACGGCGACGTCCGCGCGTCGTCGGGCTCTGGCCACGCTTGCGCGGGTGTGCTTCAATGAACCCAGGCCGCGCTCAGCGTGCCATTGGGGAATTCACGTGCGACATCGTCGCCGCAAATCATGCGCGTCTCCTGCGCACATCCCGTGTTCACCATCCCATGTTCACCATCCCGTTGCCCGGGACGGGCCTTCCCGGCTTCCACCGCAAGAGAATGGAAACAAGTGCATACCAAAGTAATTGACGCCGGCAGCGAGCGGGCTGTCATAGAAGGCATGCTCGACCGCAACCGCGAAGCGCTCATCGCGACCGCGCGCGGCCTGTCCGAAGTCGACGCCCGGCGACGGCTCGTCGCCTCGCTGACGACGCCGATCTCGTTGATCAAACACGCCGCTGCCGCCGAAAGGATCTGGTTCCAACGGTTCTGGGCGGGACTGGGCGAGTCCGAATGCGACGGGTACTCCCGTCGCGACGAGGGCACCTTCGCCGTCGCCGAAGGCGAGTCGCTGGACGAGGTCATCGCCGAGTTCGAGCGAGCAAGCCGGCGATCACGCGAGATCGCGGCCGGTTTCGACCTGGACGACACCAAGGACAACCCGCGCGAGGGAACCGTGAGCATGCGGTGGACCCTGCTCGCCATGATCCAAGAGTTCGCCAGACACGCAGGCCACGGCGATATCCTTCGCGAACAGATCGACAAACCCATTCTCGCGCAGCCGAACCCGTAGCAATACGGGCACAAGCTGGTCGTCGCGCCGCCTGCCGTGGGCCGCGTTGGCGGCCCACGACTGGGGCGCCAACACCGCGATGCGGCGCGACGCCCTCAGCCGGACCGGCCCAACCGGCGGCTACGCGACATGACCACACCCGTCGGGCGGCAATAGGCTCACTTGTCCGCGCAGCAGCCGCTGTCACAGCACGCCGCGCCCTCGGCACCTCGAGCCGCCGGGACTTGGGGTTTGACGGCTTTCACGATTGCCGAGTGCATCCCGTCGGCAACCGAATGCGTTGTGGTGATGTCGATGTCGGTGAATCCGGCAGCGCTGAGCTGGTCACGGTACTCGGTGAACGACAACGCCCCGGCAATGCAGCCGACGTAGTCACCGCGTTCGCCGCGCTCTGCCTGCGATAAGGCGTCATCAGCCACGACATCGGCGATGCCGATCCGCCCACCGGGCACGAGCACCCGCGCCATCTCGGCGAACACCGCAGGCTTGTCCACCGACAGGTTGATCACGCAATTGGAGATGACCACGTCGATCGTTGCCGCGGGCAGCGGAATCGACTCGATCGTTCCTTTCAAGAATTCCACATTGCCCACCTGCGCCTTCGCGGTGTTGGCGAGCGCCAGAGCCAGCATCTCGTCGGTCATGTCCAGGCCGTACGCCTTGCCCGTCGGACCGACCCTGCGCGCCGACAGCAACACATCGATCCCCCCACCCGAACCCAAATCCAGCACCCGCTCACCGGCACGCAACTCGGCTACCGCAGTCGGATTGCCGCAGCCCAGCGACGCGGCCACCGCCTGGATCGGCAACTCACCCCGATCCGCCGCGCCATACAAGCTCGCACCGAACCGTTCGTCGACATCGACCGCACCAGTCACCACGCAGTCGCTTCCACAACAATCCTCCGCCACCCCACCCGCGGCCACCGTCTCCGCCGCTGCGGCATACCGCGCCCGCGCCGTCTCCCGAAGTTCGGTCTGCTGGTCCGACATGGCTCCACACTCCTGACCTGGTCACCGGCCGGAGACCTGCCCCGAACGGCTTGTATCGATTGATATCGATACAACCTTGCCTCCATCGATAGACTTCTGTCAATATAGAGATGTGTCGAAACAAGAGCTCCCGGTGATCGCCTCCGCCGACTGCTGCACCACCACCCTGTCCACGCCACTGGACCCCGACACCGCGACCGGCCTGGCAGGCATGTTCAAAGCCCTCGCCGACCCTGTCCGGCTACGGCTGTTGTCGCTGATCACCACGGCAGGCGGCGGACAGGTCTGCGTGTGCGAGCTGACCCCGGCTTTCGAACTGTCGCAACCGACCATCTCCCACCACCTCAAGGTGCTGCGCGAAGCCGGGCTCATCGACAGCCAACGCCGCGGCACCTGGGTCTTCTACTGGGTGATTCCCGAAGCACTGCAACGGCTCTCCGCCGTCCTGACCTTCGACACCGACGTCGCTTCGAGCGCCTCGGCATGACCGCGACCACGCCGCTGCCACGGCGACTGCTCGCCGAATTCACCGGAACCGCCCTGCTCGTGACCATCGTGGTCGGCTCCGGCATCGCCGCCCAACACCTCTCGCCCAGCGACACCGGCCTGCAACTGCTGGAGAACTCGACCACGACCGTATTCGGGCTGGGCGTGCTGATCCTGGTCCTCGGACCGGTCTCCGGCGCCCACTTCAACCCCGCCGTCTCTGCAATCGACTGGCTCGCAGGCCGCCGCCACCGCGCCGGCCTGAACGGCCGCGACCTCGCCGCATACACGCTCGCGCAGGTCACCGGCGCAATCGGTGGAGCGATCCTGGCCAACCTCATGTTCGACCAAACCGCCCTGCAGATCTCGACCCAGCACCGCATCACCAGCGGACACCTCACCGGCGAACTCGTCGCCACCGCAGGATTGATCGCCGTGATATTCGCCCTGGCCCGGTCCGGCCGCGCCACCCTCTCGGCGGTCGCGGTCAGCGCATGGATCGGCGCGGCCTACTGGTTCACCAGCTCCACCTCGTTCGCCAATCCCGCGGTCACCATCGGCCGCGTCTTCACCGACACTTTCGCCGGGATCGCGCCCGCCTCGACACCCGGTTTCGTCGCCGCGCAACTGGTCGGAGCGCTGCTCGGGCTGGCACTGGTCACCGGCCTCTTCCCTACGGCAACCCCGCCCAACCGAATCGTCGTTCCTCACAACGATCCCAGCTCTGATTGAAAGGCTCTCCCGCGCAATGCCATCCGAACGAAAGCCGAGCGTGCTGTTCGTCTGCGTCCACAACGCCGGACGATCCCAAATCGCCCAAGGCTTCCTCACCCACCTCGCCGGAGACCGAGTCGAAGTCCGCTCCGCAGGCACCGCCCCAGCGGACGCCATCAACCCCGTCGCCATCGAAGCAATGGCCGAGATCGGCATCGACATCACCGACCAAGCGCCCAGAATCTTGACCCCCGACACCGTCGAATCCTCCACCGTCGTCGTCACCATGGGCTGCGGCGACGCCTGTCCCTACTTCCCAGGCATCACCTACCGCGACTGGAAACTCGACGACCCCGCAGGCAAGGACATCGACACCGTCCGAGCCATCCGCGATCACATCCAAACCCACGTCCGCCGACTGCTCACCGAAGTCGGCGTCGACCCAACCACCTGACACCCCACGCTGCCGCCAGCCGTACACCCGTTTCGCGCGTGTGCACCCGCAGCTGCGGGTGCACACGCGCGAAACGGGTGTAGAGACGTGGCGATTGGCGCGGCGCGGACCCTGTTGGGTAAAGTCGGGCGCGCGGAATCCTCAGCGAGAGCTGAGGAGGCGTTCGCGGGTGTAGTTCAATGGTAGAACCTCAGCCTTCCAAGCTGATGGTGCGGGTTCGATTCCCGTCACCCGCTCCACCGGATATTTGCGCAGGTCAAGGCACGAAAAAGCCGGGACCGATCGGCAGTTTCCCACCAATTCGGCCCCGGCCTTCGTGCCATCAACGTGCCAGTGTGTTGCGGTCAGCCCCCGCCGTCGCCGCGGACCTCTCGGATCAGCCTGGACATCTCCCCCGCGATCCGCTGATCTTCCTCCAGGCTGGCGTGCTGGTAGATCAGCGCCGCCCGGACATCGTCGTGCCCCATCCGGTTCATCAGGTCCTTGGTCGTGGTGCCGGAGCGGGCCGCCCAACTGTTGCCTGCGTGCCGGAGGTCGTGGAAGTGGATTCCCGGCATGCCGAGGTTGGCCACGACCTTCACCCAGTCGACGCTCTTGCCGAAGTTCGACCGCCGCAGCGGCCGACCCCTGACGCCCGTGATCAGGTAGGACCGTGCCGCGGGCTTGACGTGCTTCTCCAGGTGCGTGAGAACCTCCTGGCGCAGGTCCGCGGGTATCGCCACTACCCGGCGGCCCGCTCGTGACTTCGGCGGTCCTACGACCAAGCCCTGCCCCTTCACCTCGCTGAACGCCTTCGATACACGGACCACGCTGGCGTCATCGGCGATGTCGGCCCGCTGCAGCGCCGACACCTCACCCCAGCGCAGCGACGTGAACGCGGTCAGCAACGGCACGATGCGGTATCGCGGGGGCATCGCCTCGGCGATGGCGAAGACCTGCTGCACCGTGAGAACCGGCCTCTCGGGACTGTCCTCTTGGTCCGCGCCGCGGACGCGGCACGGATTCGCGGGCAGAATCCGGTCCTCGTTCACGGCCGTGTTCAGCGCCGCCCGCAACAACCGGTACGCCTTGGCCACTACGAGCTCGGACGCGCCTGCTTCCAGCCGCGCCGACCGCCAGTGCCGGATTCCCGTGGTCGTGAGCTTCCCCAGCGGGGTACCGCCAAGGCCGTCGGCCTCGAGGTGCTTATGCAGCAGCCAGCGATACAGCTCACGGGTCCGCGGGCGCAGGCGCGGCCGCTGTTCAATCCACCTCTCCACATATGCGGTGACGGTGATACGGCTCCGTTTCGGGTCGATCCAACCGCCTTGGAACATCTGCACCTCGGTGGTGGAAAGCCACTGCTGCGCAGCCTTTTTCGTCTCGAATGTTCGGGGGGCCTTATGGAGAAGTCCATCCGGGCCGGTGTAGCGGGCCTGATAACGCCCGGATTGGAGTTGTCGAACACTGCCGAAAGATCGTTTGGCCACTAACTCACCCACCGGTCACTCGCGGGATCAACCCGTCCGGACTGGGCATATTGCTCCAGGTCCTGGCGGGCGAACCGCACGTGCCTGCCAACCTTGTAGAACACAACTCGACGTTCGGCGACCAACCGCCGGATAAAACGCACACTGGTGTTGAGGTATCCGGCCGCTTCTTCGACTGTGAGGTATTTCGTTGTTGCCTCCATGGATGTCGACTCCTTCCTAGTCATTCGAGACCTCTACGGGCTCAACCAGATCGCGCGCGGCGGTCAGGGTTCGAGTCACCGCGGACGGGCTGAGCTGGACGTGTTCGGCGATGCGTGCGTGCGACCAGTTGCGCTCGTACTTGAGCCGGAGGATGGCGGCTACCTTCGCGGTGTCGCGCCGTCCGGCCGGGTCCGCACCGCGCAAGGTGTCGGCGATTTCAGTCCACCGGTCGTGCGCACCGGATGGTGCGTTGGCAGTGCGCAGCGGGGCCTCGATTTCGGCGACCGGCGCCTGCGTAGGCGGCGCGGCGAGCGCCGGCCGCGGGTCGGGATGCACCTCACGCACCGTGGCGGTGCGTGCCGCGTCAGCGCTGCGCACTGGGTCCGCGTCGCTACGCACCGTCGGTGCGGACGCGGTGCGCTCGTCGGCGGCGTCGTGTTCGCGGCGGATCATATGGGCGAGTGCTGCGCCCATGCCGAGTACCGCGACCGGCAGGCACGCGACCAGGACGGTCACTTGCCAGGGCGCGGCAGTGACGCCTGCAGCGCGCAGCAGGTGGTACGCGATCTGTCCAAGTGCCCCGAGTCCAAGGCTTCCGATGGCGGAATACTTTGCGTAGCTGCGCGTTTGGTCGGATCTGATGCGGCCGGACAGCCACACGAACAGAGCGTAGGACGCGTAGGTCTCCATGCCGATCGGCAGAGTGACGGCGGTGTTGATGGTGCCGTCCCAGATGCCGGGCAATGGTTGTACGGGTCCGAACCCGGTCAATTGGCCGAGTCCGACCCACCCGCTCCAGATCGCCACGAACGCCGGCAGCGCGAGCACCAGAACCGGCCATGCACGCATTGGGCGCCGCCCTACCGCCTGCGCACCGCTCTGCGCACTGCTCAGTGCGTAGTGGTGCGTGGGGTCAGTGCGCTGGTGCGCAGACTGGTTGCTGCGCACCACGTGCGCACTGTCGGTGTCAGACTGATGCGCAGCGGTGGGTTGAGACGGGATGTAGAGCATCCGGGAACCGAGTTCTACCGACACGAATCCGCCTGTGTCCGGCATAGGGATCGTCATCGCGAGGTCGCCTCTCCGAGGTAGCGCCACTGGATTCGGGTGACCTCGGTGTGGGGTTCGCATCCGCGATGACTCGCGCAGAAGAAGCGGACGAACTCCTCGGGGGACGAGGTGGGGAACCCTTCCGCGACAACGTCGCTTGCGCTGATGGCGTCAAGTCGTTCCCTGCGGATCGAGGTGATCTCGACGTTGGTGATCCGGACGAGCGGTTCACCGCGGCGGCGGCCTTGGACCTTGCGGCACAGGGTGATTCGGTCGCCAGGCTTCACCATCTGCCAGCCCAGGCGGCGGGTGACGGTTTTGCTGCGGTCTCGGACTTGCGGTTCGGTCAACGCGACCGACATCAACCGGGCCATCAGCATGTCTCCTGGTCGATCGGAGGCTGGTAGGTGGCTTCGAACAGTTTCGGGGCGACGCGGCGCGAGCCGTAGGGTTCGCCTTCGCCGAGGTAGCGCAGCACACCGCTGCCACCGACCACGGGGGTGCGGACACCGGCGGCGACGCAGGCCTCCACGAGCGCGTCGGCGATGCCGGATCGAATCCACAGTTTCCGCAGGCCTTGGCCGGTGACGCGGGTGCTTCCGTCGGTTTGGACGATCATGGTCGCGACCATGATCGGGTTGCCGTCATCGTCCTTCTTGACTGCTTTGGTGACGTAGTCGGTGTCGGGTTCCTGGTCGATGCGCACGATGTGGAAGAGGATCTCGTCGCCGGGTTGGCTGTTGCGGCCGAACGCGGCCCGCGGGGTCCGCGGGGCGAATGCCAGGTGCAGTGGGTCGCCGGGGCTGCGGGTAGCGGCGGTTTTGGTGGCGGTGGTGGTCACGGTGGTTCTCCTCGTCGTCGGTGAGGTATTGGGTTTGGTGCGTGGCTGAACCGGGTTCACCGGCGCGGTCCCCGTCGTGGACGTGGCGCGCGGGTCGGTGGTTACGGGAAGGCCGTGTTCGCGGGCGATGTCGTTGGCGCGCAGTCGGTAGAGGGCGGCTTCGGGGGTGCCGTGGACGCTGTCGGCGTGGGCACGGAGTTTGGTGATCTTGTCGATGGCGTGTTTGTGGTTCACCGATCCAGCCCTCCGATGTCGGGCGGTTCGATGACCGGCACGGCGGGGCTGATCGAGATGGCTGGGTTGGTGGCACCGTAACCGTGGTCGTAGGCCCGGTGGAGCTGGTCGGACAACATCATGTTCGCCAGGTTCAGGGTGGTGTTCTCCAGCTCCAGGTGCTGGTTGCGGTGGGCGAGCCAGTCCCGCTCCACCACCGTCTCGACCTGCTCCCAGTCCATCCCGGTGAACGGTCGGTTGTCGGTGAGGTCGCGGGCCTGTACCAGGGTGCGGTAATCGATGTCGGGGAACTCGTCGTAGAGGCCGCCGTACTGCCGGTCGTAGTCGATGGCGTCGAGAGTCCTGGCCATGGTGCTCGGGCTGCGCCGAAAGTCGACTACCGCGTCCTCCAGCAGCTCCCACTGCACGTGATGCGCACCGTCGTGCCATGGTGCGGCGATCGCGTCGGCCTGGTCGGCCAACCGGTCCATGGTTGCCTCGTCCGGTGCGCGCGTGATCGCGTTACGGATCCGGTAGGCGCGGGCGTAGTCGGCGCGCATCGCCTGTTCCTGCTGCTCGTTCATGCTGTTCACCGGTCCAGCCCGTTGCCCAGG
The DNA here is from genome assembly GCA_013362555.1 of Mycobacteriaceae bacterium. Taxonomy (GTDB): domain Bacteria; phylum Actinomycetota; class Actinomycetes; order Mycobacteriales; family Mycobacteriaceae; genus JABFVX01. Next base: position 3,119 of record JABFVX010000334.1, on the reverse strand, counting down.
TGGTGCTGCAGGACAGGGCCGTCGGCGAAGATCGGCCTGCTGATGCGTGGGTTGAGTGTGTGCGCGACCGCGGCGGCGATGCCGTCCTTGTGGATCCGGTCCTGGCCGAGTTCGGTGACCTGTCGAGTGAGGTTGGTGTTGTCGGTGCGGAGTTGGTCGATCTCGTTTCGGGCGGCGGTGAGGTCGTCGCGGAGCTGCTCGATGTCGGCGAGCTGGGCACGGGAGTGCTCGTCGCGCCACGTGGTGACCTCGTCGGTGACCATGCCGATCGGGCCGTGGGCGTGGTTGATCGGATAGTCGTCGGGGCCGTTTCCGCCTGCTTCCCACACCTCCACGGAAACCGAATGTGACTCGGGCACATCGAGTTCGGCAAGGTGGCGTGCCGCCTGCTCGTAGGCTGCGGCCCGTGTCTTCGCGTCCACGCCCCAGGACCGTTGGTATCCGTCACTGTTCATGACCTCGATTGACACCTCGTAGCCTTTGGTCGCGGCCGGACCGGTGGTTCCGGTCGTCGAGCGGTCGATGTCACGGTCGACGTCGGGCACGCGCCCGGCGGCGAGTTCGTCACGCAGTCGGGCGTTTTCGCCGAGCACCATGTCGAGGTTCTCGTTGAGTTCTGCGATTTTGGCGTCGCGCGGGTCGTCGGGGTGGTCCGTCACCGAGTGCTGCTGTTCGAAGGCGGCGGCGACTTGCCGGGCGGTGGGCACCCAGTGCTGTTCCGGTCGGTCGCCGCGTTCGTGCCGCCGTGCGTGCCAGTGTTCGAGGCGGTGCATGTCGTCGCGGGTGACCCAGCCCATTCGCAGCCGGGTGAGTCCGTCACGGGCGCGGGCCCGCAAAGCGTCAAGGCCGTGGATGTGCGGGCGGAACACTCGGGTGATCGGGCGGGTCGGGTCCTGTTCGACGGTGAACAGCGCGGTGGCGGCTTGTCCGCGTTCGGTCGCGGTCAGGTGCCGGGCCGCGTAGATGCTGTTTTCGATGCGGTCGCGGCCTTCGGCGAGTCCACGCTGCCGGTCGAACCACCCGTCGTGGGTGTCGCGGGCCTGGATATTGGTGTCGCGCACCAAGTCATGCCGGTGCTCCCGGATCGCGCGGTCGAGGTGGGCGAGTTCCTGGGCGTGGGCGAGGTCGCGGGCTTCGGCGTCGGCGCGCATGACCTGGTTGATTTCGCGGCGCACCGACCGCGGCACGCGGGTGGCGGTGGGGTTCAGGGTGCGCCAGGTCTTGATGATCTGCATCAGGCTCTGGCCGAGTTTGCGGAACTCGGTGCTGATCTCGTCGACCTCGGACTGTTCACTGCTCATGGATGGGTCTCCTTCCTGTCGGTGGGTTGTGGTGTGGTGGACCGGCGCCGCGGCCTTACGGCGGCGCGCACCGCGGACGGCGGGCCTCTGTGGTGGGGTGGGGTTGTTGTTCACGCGGGGTCGGCTCCTTCCGGTTCGGGGGCGTTGTCGCGTGCAGCGAGCCAGCGGAATATGGCCTGGTAGCGGGATCGTTCCGCAGTCAGGACTGACCATTTGCCGCTCTCGGCAGCGGCGATGGCCAGCAGTTCACGCTCGTGTGGAGCACCGACCGGCAGGACGACCTGGTCGTCGGCGTCGTGTTCGCCGCCCCAGGCCCGCCACAGCCACGCGGTGTCGAACCGGTTCATGAACTCGGCCGAGCTGTGGGGCGGGTTATGGCCGGGGCCGTATTCCGGGTCCGGGGCGTCAAGGACGAGGCGGACCGCCATCTCGCGCAAGGCGTTGTAGTAGTCGGGGGCCGGCGTCGCTGTGGTGGCGGCCAACGCCAACAGCGCGTGACGCAGATCGGTCGTCGGCAGTGTCCAGAGGGTTTCGAGGTCGATGTGGTGTGTGTTCACGGTGTGTTCCTTTCGGGGAGGGTGGTTGTGGTGGACGGGGTTTGGACCCAGATGGAGCCGTCGAGGGTGCGGCCTGCTGCTTTCGGGGTGCGGCCGCCCCATTGCTTGAAGAAGAACGGCACGTCGCCGACGTGGCATTGGTCGCGCAGGGATCGCACCCAGTCGGGGTCCATGGCGCGTGCGTGCGGCCCGGATTCGCCGCCGGCGATCACCCAGTCGATGCCGTGGAATTTCTGGCAGCAGCTTCGGGTGTGTACCCACCGTGCGGTAAGCCCGTGTCCGCGGCGTTCGCCCATGGAGGTCACCGCGTGCTGTAGGTCGATGGGTCCCAGGAGCGGCTCCAGGGAGACGAACCGCACCGCTGCGGGTGTGCCAAGCAAAGTGGGTATGCGGATGTTGGCCCATTGCTGGTTCTCGGCGCTGACACCGACCCACACGTTGGACAGGGGCCACCAGTGCTCGCTGGAGTCCCGCTCGACGACGGTGTCGCCATGGGTGACCCACAGTGCGTCCCAGGCGTCCGCGACGTCGCAGAAGAAGCTGCCGCTGTTCAACAAGTGGTTCATCCGTGCGTGCCGCTTGGTCAGCACCTGGTAGGTGATGTGCGGTGTAGCGGCCATGGCCGCCCACACCCGGGCGATGTAGGCGTCAGGTACCTCGTCGTGGAACAAGTCGGCCATCGAGCACACGAACACGCGCAGCGGTTTGCGTTGCCGCAAAGGCCATTCCAGGCGCTGCGGGTGCAGCTGGACGCCCGTGGTCGCGCCGATCCGAGGACCGTCGAACCGGCGACCGTGTATCCGCATCGGCGGGGTCCGTTCGATGTAGCAGTGCTCGCAGCCCGGGCTGGTCCGGGTACAGCCGGTGACGGGATTCCACGTCGCCTCGGTCCACTCGATACTGGTCCGATTGGTCACGCCGACCTCCGGGCCCTGTACCCGGTGTAAAGGTCGCGGCCGCGGGGACGGCCGTAGGCGGTCCAGGTGCTGTAGGCGACCCAGCCGGTCCCGTAGGCGGTCCACGCGATCCCGACGGCTACGCTGGCGGTGGTGAACGCGACCGCGGCGGTGATGATCACGACCACCGCGACCGTGGCGGTGCGCCACCAAAACAGGACGAGAGCGCGTACGTGCAGCGCGGCCGCGACTGTGGGGTCGTCGTCGATGTCGGTCGGGGTGAACGAGTCGGGTTCGACGGTGGCGACGGTGCCCGGGTCGGGCACCGCGGTGAGGTGCCGCTCACGTGGGGCGATGGCGTTGTC
>JABFVX010000541.1 GCA_013362555.1 Mycobacteriaceae bacterium | reverse complement strand
CCGCGGGTTCAGGCGCGGGCCGTCGGGCCACCAGTCGTCGCACAGCACCAGGCCGGGTTCGATCATTTCCAGATCGCAGAACATCGCCTGGATTTCCTCGCGGCTGCGGAAGCGACCGCTGCCCATCGGGCTGTGGATGAACTTGTCCTCCATGTTCTCCGCGAGCTGACTGAGCTCGGGGGCCTGCGGATCGTGCGGGTCGTAGAAGTGCGAAATGGCGACGAACGATCCCGGCGCCAGCGCGTCGATGTAGGTTCGCATCAGGTCGGGCGCGTCGTTGCCGAGGTAGTGGTGCAGAGTTCCCACCTGGAGCAGCGCAACGGGACGGGACAGGTCCAGTTTGTCGGCGACTTCTTCGAGTTCGAGCACCTGCCGCGGCCGGAAGATGTCCGCGGCGGCGATGGTGGTGTCGGGATTCTCGGTCAACAGCGCCCGTCCGTGGGCGAGTACCATCGGGTCGTTGTCGATGTACACCACTCGGGCTTCCGGTTGGACCCGCTGCACGACTTGGTGGGTGTTCTCGGCGGTCGGCAGGCCGGAGCCGAGATCGAGGTACTGGTCGATGCCGGTGTTGCGGGCCAGGAAGCGGCACACGCGAATCAGGAAGTCGCGGTTGGCCCAAGCCAGGTCGGTCGCCTGCGGAGCGACCGTCTGCACTTGGGCGAGCACGTCGCGGTCGACTTCGAAGTTGTCCTTGCCGTTGAGGAAGGCGTCGTACACCCGGGCGATGCTGGCACGGGAAGTGTCCACTCCAACTGGCACCGAACTGGGGTAGTCGGCGGACTGCGACATCGCAACTCCTGGCGTGAGATCTGTTGGTACCGTGCCAGTCTGCCGCAGACGTCGGTGATTTTCGCCGCAAACCCGGATCTGCGTGTCGGCGATGGCGGAACCCGTCCGGATCGACCCGTGCGCGTACTGCACAGGTTCGTGCCGGGCGGGCTATTGGTCGAAATCTTCGTAGTTCAACCGGACGGTGTCGGCGCCCATCGGCAGGCACTCCTGGATCCGTTCGTGCTCGCGCATGTGCGGGAACCGCACATACAGGTCGCCGTTGGTGATGAACGCGGAGCACTTCTGGGCCGCGTCCGGGCCGTTGAAATCGATCCAGCCGTGCGAGGCGGCGGCGGTCGGCGCCAACACAATGCCGACGCCTATCGCGATGCCGACTGCCGCCGCCAGCTTCTGCATAGTCACATTCGCTCCCTGTCAGTTCGATTCGACAGGGCCAGTGTGGAGTGCGCCGCCGGTTGACTATTCCCGTGCCGTGGACCGATCAGCTCCCGTCGAACGCGGCCCGCAGGGTTTCGATGTCCATTTTCTTCATGGGCATGAAGGCCGCGGTGACCCGGTCGATCTGTTCCGGGGTGCCGGTGCGCAGCATGTCGTCCATTGCGGTGGGCGCGATCTGCCAGGAGACGCCGAACTTGTCTTTCAGCCAGCCGCACTGTTCGGCTTCCGGCACCGCGGACAGCTGGGCCCAATAGCGGTCCACCTCGTCCTGGGTTTCGCACGGCACGAGCAGCGACACTGCCTCGTTGAAGGTGAAGTGGTGGTCGGGAAGCGAACTGTCCATCGCGGAGAGCCAGGTCTCGGAGAGGCGGAAGTCGGTGAACATCACCGACTTTTCCGGCTCCGCGTCGCCGGGCGGATAGTGCACCAAGGAGCCGCGCTCGGACTCGGGGAAGACCGAGAGGTAGAAGTCGGTGGCTTCCTCGGCCTTGCCTGCGACGTCGCCGACGAACAGCAGCGACGGAATGATGAACGGGCGGGGCTCGCCCGCGGGATCGGTGAGCATGAGCTGCCAGGTGAAGCCGTATTTGTCGGCGATCCATCCGTAGCGTTCGCTGAACGGGTACGTGTCGAGCGGCATGAGCGCCGCGCCGCCGTCGGAAAGTCTCTCCCAGGTGGCGTCGAGGTTCTTGCGGGCATTGTCGTCGGTGGCCGGGTCGAAATTGACGATGAACGATATGGACGGATTGGGTGTGAACGCCGGGCCCGCGCTGATCGCCATGAACGGCTGGTCGCCCAGGGTGAAGTAGACGATGTCGCTGTCGCCGCTCGGACTCGGCACGTTTCGGATAGTCGAGACCGTCGTCACGGCGGATCGCGGGAAAGTGTCGACGTAGAACTCGGCCGCTTCGCGCGCCTGGTCATCGAACCAAAGGTGGGGAACGATTCTCGTCATACTCCGATGCTATCGCCTCCCGACTCCCTCCTGGATGCGTCATTCGTTGAATCCAATTGAAGGAAGGGCGCATTCAGGACAACGGGTTACGGGCGACCGCGGTCACCTGAAGGCCGTCGGGGGCGGGGGTGATGGTCGTCAGGCGGGCGCCGAGCGGCAGGCGGTGCAGCGGGACGACGAAGGCGAGCGTGCGGCGCAGCAGTGCCAGGGGGATCGCGGGGCCGCCCGCCGCGGCCCGGACCGACACCGGGGTGACCTCGATGCCGCGGTCGGTCGGCGCGACGGTGACCACGACCATTGCAGGCACCGGAATGCCCTCCACGGAGAATGTGCCGTTGACGTGCAGGCCGTCCGGGCCGCTGGAGATCGATTCCACGCCGGCGGGCGCGAACCCGCGCACCGTGTCGTAAGGGACCAGGGCGGTCGCGGTTGCGGTCGCGGCGGTGATATTCGCGGTGCGGCCGTGAAGCAGGTCGGACAGCGGCGCGGACACGTCGGTCAGCGTGACGTCGAGGCGGTGGACGGCGATCTTCTCATCGCTCCAGTCTCCGACCTGGAGGTCGACTTCGTGATAAGTGCCGCTCGCGGCCTGGGTGAGAAACGGGATGCCGCGAATCGCGACCTGCGGCGGGCGCGCCAACGAATACTCGGTCGCGATTCGGTGGGCGATCGCCTTCTGCGCGAGCACGACCGCAACTCGGTCGCCGACGACCAAGGCGACCGCCGCCACGACTATCAGTGTCAGCAATGCGCGCATGTGTTCACCTGTTCGGCCATGCCTCCATCATGCGGTGGTCGCCGTCGCCAAGGGTGCGACCCGCCGTTGCGGAACGGCGTCCCGTTGGCGTGGACCGGGGCAGTGCTGCGAGAATGCCCGGATGCATGTCACGCAGCCTGTGTCCGGGCTGCCCGGCGCAGAGGCGCTGGGCGTTCCGGCCGAGTTCCTCCGCGGCGCTTTCGGCGCGCCCGCACGCACGCTGGCGGACATCCTCGCGGCCACGGTGCTGATGTTCCCCGACGAGCCGGCGATCGACGACGACGCGCTGTGCCTGACCTACCGGGAG
>JABFVX010000195.1 GCA_013362555.1 Mycobacteriaceae bacterium | reverse complement strand
GTCCGGAGGTGGTGGACGAGGATGGGAGTTTCCGTCCGTTCCGGGTGCCTGGCGGGGTGGTGGATTGGTTCGCGGTGTCGTTCAACCCCGATGGGGTGCAGGAGCATCCGTTGGCCGGTCCGGCTCCTGTCGACGCGGCCTTGGTGGACACCCGGGTCGGCACAGACGAGCCCGCCGACGCAGTCATGCAGGTGCTGGAGCAATACCGCGACCGCGTGTACCAGGGCGTCTTGAACCGGGTGCGCGGCGATGCCGAGCTGGCCGGGGAACTGACCGAGGAGATCTTCCGGATCGCCCGGTCCCAGGCGCAACGGATCTCCAGGCACGCCCCCGGGACCTGGCTCGACGCTCTCGCGGCAGACCGAGTCCAGCGGCATCTCGCCTTCGCGGTCGTCCGGAGCAGACTGGCCAGGGCATTCGAGCAGATCCCTCGCATCGGCCAGGACGATCCCCGCATCGCGGTGATAGCCACAGCGACCAAGGCGGATCTGGCGGCCGCTCTGAGCGGCCTGACTCCGCAACTGGAGAAATGCCTGACGGTCCGCTTCTCCGGCGCCGGCCATTCGCGCGCCGAGACAGCGGCGGCGCTCGCACTCGACGTCGAAGAAGTCCTCCCCGTGCAGAATCGGGCACTGCGGCGATTGGCTGCGGCGCTGTACACCCCGCCCACACCCGAGCCGTCCGCCGCCGAAGGGCAACGTCGGCCCACCGTCAAGGATGTGGCCGCAGCGGCCGGCGTCAGCGAGCCGATTGTCACCGCGGTCCTGCGCGGCGGGCATTTCCTCGCGGCGGAGACTGTCGCGCGGATCCGCTCGACCGCCGCTGATCTGGGTTATCGGCCCAGCGCGGGCGCCGTCACCATGCGCGACATCGCCAACGCCGCCGGGGTGACCGAAACCGCGGTCAGCAAGATCTTGCACAACATGCGCGGCCGCTATTCCGAGGCCACGGCCCAGCGCGTGCGGGCGGTCGCTGCGGAATTGGGCTATCAGCCCAGAGCGACCACGGTCGTCACCATCGCGGCGGCGCTCGGCCTCAGCCGGTTCACGGTCACGATGGCACTGCGGGAGCAGGCGTATTCAGCGGAGAACGAGGCGGCGGTGCTGGCCGCGGTAGACCGCCTCGGGTACGTCGCGCCGCCGCAGCGCGCGCCGGAACGCAGGCCGACCCTGCAGGACGTGGCCAAGGAAGCCGGCGTCAGCAAGTCCACCGCCATCTCGGTGCTGCGGGGCGGTCCTTCGCTCGGCGCGGAGACCATCGCGCTGGTGCAAGCCAAAGTCGCCGAAATGGGTTATCGGCCAACGGCACAGCGTGTCACCGTGCGCGACGTCGCGGCGGCCGCGGGCGTCGACTACAGCACCGTCAGCCGCATCCTGCGCGGCCTGTCCGGGGGTTATTCCACGGCCACCGTCCAGCGCGTGCGCGAGGTCGCCGAACGGCTGGGCTATCAGGTTGTACACGTCGGCATCGCGGATGTCGCCGCGGCGCTCGGCCTCAGCCAGGCGACGGTCAAGATGGCGATGCTGGAGCGCTCCTACTCCGAGGACTCCGAGCAAAAGGTCCTGGCCGCGGCGCGCCTGCTCGGCTATGTGCCCGGCGGGGATGCGTCCGCGCCGCGAGCGCCGCGGAACGCCCAACGCAGCTGCGTGGTCGGCGCGCTCGCCTTCGCACAGCAGCGGCACTTCGACGTCACCGTGCCGAACCAGTCGGACATCACCGATTACGTGCCCTCGACGGCGATTTCGTGGCACGCGGGAAACCAGCACGAGCCGTTCGACCATGCGGACGGACTGTTGGCGCGCCTCGACGAACTGCAGAGCGAGGTGCCCCTGGTGCTGGCGCCCCAGTGGCGGTTCAGCGCACTGCTGGTGAACTATCTGCCTGCCGGGCAGCGCGTCGGGCATGTCGTCGTGTGGTACTGCGACGATTCGGGCATCGCGTGGGAGTTCGATCCCGCGGTCGGCGAGCCGCGCCCGGTCGAGGTCGACAACCCGATTTTCCGGGCGCAGACCATTCACGCCATTGCGCTGGAGCTGAAGCTCGGGGACGCAGGCACGCTGGCGGCGCGGCGGGCGGCGTTCGAGTACGGCGATGCGCGCAAACCCGCCGGGTACCGCCCGCCACCGCGGGAATCCGGTGCGGTGGAGGACGATTCCGACGCGGCGTCCGAGCGGCGGTGGGCGCCGCACCGCGAACGGGTGTACCGGGGCCTGCTCGACCAACTGCACGGCGACACGGAGCTCGCTCAGCAACTGGCCGACGACACGTTCCGCATCGCGCAGGCGCAGGAGTCCGACATTCCGCAGCATGCCGAGGGCGCGTGGCTCGAGCGGGCCGCGGCGCACCGACTCGTGCGACACCGGACCTTCATTGCGCTCCGCGGGCAGCTCGCGGCGGAGTTCGCGGCGCTCGACGACAGCGCGCAGACGGCGTCGAGTGCCGCTGCGATCGCCGCTGCGACCCTCACTGAGCTGGGTACTGCGCTGCGCCGCCTGGAGCCCCGGCTGGCCCGGCTGCTGTTGTCGCGATTCTCGACGCTGCGGCTGTCGGAGCGGGCCGTGGCCGAGGAGTTGGGGGTTGCCGCAGCCGAAATCGGTCCGCTCCAAGCCCAGGCGTTGCACCAGCTGGCGGCCGCCTTGCCCGCCGCTGGTGAGATGCCCGCCCGCCGGGCGGCCCGTCGGCGGCAACGGGTCTCCATCCGTCAGGTAGCCGCACAGGCCGGCGTCAGCAAGGCCGTCGCGACGGCCGTGCTGCGAGGCGGCAGTTCGCTCAAGCCGGAGACCGTCGCACACATTCGTGAGACAGCCGCCCGACTGGGCTATCGGCCCAAATCGGCAGCCGCGGTGACCTTGGCCGACGTCGCCCACGTCACCGGGTTGAGCACCAGTGTGGTGAGCCGAATCCTGCGCAATGTGCCAGGCCGCTACAGCGACGCGACGGGGCAGCGGGTGCGGGCGGCCGCCGCGGAGCTGGGCTACGAGGCCCGGACGGTGACCGTCGCCGACATTGCCGCGGAGCTCGGAGTCAGCACGTCGACAGTGGAAATGGCATTGGCGGAGAAGGCGTACTCGGCGGCCACCGAAGCCAATGTGCTCGCGGCCGCCGAGCGGCTCGGCTACGGCAAACAGCCGGAGCGGGCGCCCGCGGCGGAGCCCGTGACGCCGGTCGAGCCGCAGCTCGCGCCGTGGGTCGAGTACAGCCCGCGGCCGGCCGAGTCGCCGATGTCGCGACCGGAAGCGGACTTCCGGCGCTGGCTGGACAACCGGGGGCTGATGGCCGACGTCAACCGCCAAAGCCCGCTCCAGTACCTGCGGATGCACGGCCTGGACGCCGAGCAGCTGCACCGATGGACACTCGAGGCCGCGGGCGAGCCGGGCCTTGCCGTGCTCGCCGCCGCCGACCAGCCCGCGCCCCTCCCCGAATCCTGTGCAGGCCAGCCGGAGTGGGCGCGGGCCTTGCGCGGCTATCTGGCGCTGGACAGCGACCAGATGGACGCGCTGATCGATGCGGAGCCTGGACGGTGGCACCAGGTCGAGAACGCCGGGCCGCCACTCACCGTCGAGGAAGTGCGGGCGCTGCTGCGCCGGATACCCGACGGCTGGGCCCTCTACGTCGGCATCGGCGCGACTTACGCTCTGCCGCTGTTCGACGGCGACACCGCTGATGGCGCGTTCGCTCCGCGGTATCCGGAGGGATACACACACTTCGGCAGGTACCTGCGCTATCTGCGGATGCGGCGGATGAGCCAGTCCGAATTGGCCGCCGCGACCGGCAGAGGCAAGGGCATGGTCAATGCCCACGAGTCCGGAGCGAGACTGCCGGACCGTGCCGCGGTAGAGCAGTATTTGTTGTTCCTGACCGGCGGCGAGGTGACTTTCCCTGAGATCAATGAGGTGTTCCGAGCCTGGCCCCGCGGCGAATACCTCAGTCCGGACCCCGCCGCGACCCGGTCCATCGGCGAGTATCTGCGCTACTTCGCTCGCCTCAACCGTATTGTTCCCGCCGAGGCGGCCCGCATTTTCGGCGTGCGCCCCACCGTGCTGAAGCGAATGGGGTCGCCGAAGCAGCCGAAGCAGATGTGGGTCAGGCAAGTTTACCGCCGGGTCCTGCACCGCATCGGCCACTGGAACGACTTCGCCGCACCCTGGGGATATGCGCCTGTGGACACCGAGGCTCCCGGGCTGGAGGGATTCGAGGTCCTGCCCGGTCACGACCCGGCCGCCAATGACTGTGCGGTGCGGGTGGTGCGTGCGGTGTTGCGGTGGTTCGGTGGTGGTGTCGATGTGGTGGATCCGGTCGTAGTCACGCAGTGGTTGGCGGATGCGGGGTTGGCGGGTTTGTCGGGGGAGCGGTTGCAGGAGGCGTTGCGGGGGTGGATGCGTCGGGTCGATGTGGCCGAGGTCGAGGGTTTGCCGGTGGGTGCGGCGGTGGTGGCGGTGATGCGGTTCGCGGGTTTCGGTCACGGTGAGGTGGGCGGTCATACGGAGTTGGTGGTGAATCGGGGCGATGGTCCCGAGGTCGTGGACGAGGATGGGAGTTTCCGTCCGTTCCGGGTGCCTGGCGGGGTGGTGGACTGGTTCGTGGTGTCGTTCGACCCCGGTGGGGTGCAGGCGCATCCGCTGGCCGGTCCGGCTCCCGCCGACGCGGCCTTGGTGGACACCCGGGTCGGCACGGCCGAGCGCGACCACGACCGGGAGAACCTCAGCACCCTGCCGAGCGCGGTGGGCGGTCGCCGCGCCGCAGGCCGCAGCCGACAGGCAATGGCCGACCGAATTGCCGCGCAGGCCAACGTGAGCAAGTCAATGGTGATCGCGGTCTTGCAGGGTGGCCACTTCCTCAAGTCGGAGACAGTCGCCCGAGTTCGCGCCAAGGCCGCCGAGATGATCAGTGTGGCCCCACTGGTCACCACGGCGACCATCGCACGGGAGCTCGGCGTCGCCGAGTCGACAGTCAGAATGGCACTGCGAGCGAAGGTGTACTCGGCGGAGGTCGAGGTCGCGGTTCTGACCGCCATGGCCGAACTCGGCTACGTGCGCGCGGACTACGTGGACCGTGTCATCCCGCCGGCCCGGTCGCGAGCAGCGCAGCCGGTGCACGCGGACCAGGCGGGCCACGAAGAACAGTTATCCGCGCCGGTCGATTCGGATGAGCTGAGCCAGGGCATCGGGAACACCGGTGACTTGCCCGAGGACGCAACGGGCGCGCTCGCGGCCGAACGCGCCTTCTTGTCCGCGGTGCACGGGCAAGAGTCGCCGGGAGCGTGCGTGCGGGAGTTCAATGCGCGGATGGGCTGGAGCGCGGCCTATCTGGCCGAACGGATCGGACGCACCCGCGCCACCGTCAGCCAATACCAAACCGGGCGCACCCGCGGCCTGGGGCTGGTACGGGAAATCTGTGCCGCCTTGGACTTTCCGACTACAGTGATCCGCTCGGTCATCACGAAGTACTACCCCGACCGGATTCTGGTACGGCCAGACGGTATGTACTGGGACTGGATGGCCACCAGGCCGCGATCGCCAGAAGAGTTGGCGGCCCGCATGCGCTTGATGGCCTCGTGGAGTCCGGATCATGTCGAGAGCTTCGACTTCCTGCACCAGTGGGTCACCGGAACTCGGGACTGGGGTGGCTGGACCAAACTCGAGGTCGACAATCTGGCCGGGCGCAGCCGGTTTTGGCTTACCTACTTCGAATCACCGCGCAACGAGCCGAAATTGGGAGCAGGCGGGGCCCGACTGAACTTCCTACGACAATTCCGGGACTCCCTGGGCTTCTCCTCGGAGACCTTGCGGGCCGTCATCGCGAAGTTCCTGGTCAACCCGGAATGGCCTGGATCCGAGGATGATCCGTTGATCTGGGACCTCATCGACACGCCGTTCGGTTCCCGGGAGGAAGCGGCCGCGGCTCAGCGGATCGCCGAGCGTCACCTGCCGATCGCGGAGAATGTCGCGCGGCAGTGGAGCCGCATGGGCGTCGAGAGGCTCGACGTTGTTGGCGCCTGCGTCGAAGCCGTGTTGGTCGCGGCCCGTATCCACGTCCCCGGCACCCCTTTCGCAGCGCACGCCCAAGCTGCGTGTCAGCAGGCCATGCGACGGTGGTATCTCGATATCAAGTACCCCGGCGCTCCGGACCCGGCAGAGCGGGGGAGAACGGCCGCGGTAGGAATCTATCTGGCTGAACGGGTCAGAGAGGGCGGGGCGGTTCCGAGCGATGACGAGACCGCGGCCGCACTGGGGTACTCGCTCGACCAGGTGCGCCGGGCGCGAATGTACCTGCGGTACCGGTATGTCGCGTCCCTCGAGCGGCACCATCATCATGCGGTGGATGACGTCGAGGCGGCCGTGCTCGAGGCGCTGGAGCCGGAGTTGGGCAGCGTCGGACACTTGGATGTCGGACACTTGGATATCGGTGCTCTGTTGTCGGACCTGCCAGAGCGGGACTCGGCCCTGAGGCTGCTCGAGGACCATCTCCATGCTGAAACCGCGACAGGCCTTGCTGACGTTGGAGTGCTCGAACAGGCCGTCGCCGCCATCCGGGCCAAGCGAGCGGCTCTCGTCACGACGGACGCGCCCGCGGCGGCAGATCCGCGGTGTGTTCGATGGGCGCTGGACGACGCGCGCGAGCTCGGTTACGTGGTCGGTCCTGCGGGTGCGCTGGATTCCGTTGGCGATGGCGGCGTTCCGCGGGCCGTGCTTGCGGTGTTCGCGCGTGGGCAGCATCGGCCCTTCCGCGCGGGACTGCGCGATGTCGTCGCGTGGTTGGAGTGGGCGAGCGCTAAATCCCGCGCCGCGGGCACAGGCGGTAAGGTCGCGATCCTGGTCAACGCAAGGCGCCAGGGCCCGATAGCGCCGGGCGCGCCCGACGGCCATGCCTTCCTCGTGTATGTCGACGATGGCGTTCGGATCAAGGACCGCATGTTCGGCTTCGACGGCGTTGTGCTGGACCCTGAGAATCCCCCCGCGGAGCTGCGCCACCTGGACGCGCGGACCGGAATCGTGCTGCGCCGCACCGAGCCTGAGCCGGACGGGGACGCGCGGTGGCTGGCCGAACTCGGTTTCCTGAGCGCCTTCGAAACCGGGTCCGCACTGCGGCCCGGCGACCCGGCGCCGCCGCGCGAGTCGGGTTTGCCTGCGGCCGCGGGCGAGGAGCAGGTCCCCACATGGGCGGCGGAGTTGGACGAGTTGACGACCGTCGCGAAGGACGGCCTGTGCGACTGGCGGGCGTTGCGTGATCTGGCGTGCTTGGGGTTCAACGTCGAGGTGCCGAACCCCGACGACATCCGCGGGTCTGCGGCGGGTGCCGCCATCGCTTGGTTGACCGGTCGGCAGCACGAACTGATCCTGGGCGGCTACGCCGAGTTGGCGGAGCTCGTCCAGCCCGGTGCGGCGCTGTTGGTGACCGAGCGGCACACTCCGGGCCGGGGCCCCGACCCGACCGGGCACAGTTATGTGCTGTTCCGCGACGGCGACACGATCTGGCGGATCGACCGCGAATCCCGCACCCCGCTGGCGAGGTTCGACCAGACCATGCCGCCGCCGGCAGCGCTGTTCGCGGTCGAGCCGGTGCCTAGGCCCGCCGGCGCGACGGACGCCGCCGCCGTCGACGCGTTGCGGCTAATGCGGGAGACGTTCGAGTTCCGTACCCCGCGGCAGGCGCCTCCCGGCCTGGCCGAGGCCGAGCTGGCGCAGTGGCGGCAGTCCCGTCAAGTCCCTGACTCGGGGGCTCGGCCGCCGGACCAGCAGCGGTTCGAACTGCTTCGACAGCTCGTCGCGGAACGTATCGAGGATTTGACGATGCGTGGCGACCTCGCGGCCGCGGAGGAAGCAAAGATCACGGTGTGGGCGCTCAACGCGATCGCACACGACCTGATGCTTGCCGAGATCGAAATGGTCGACTGGGCGGCGAGGCTACAGGAACTGCAAGACCTGGATGATCTGCACGTCCAACCCGACATCGAGGAGTACACCGCGAAGCGGAACGCGGCCCAGGCGGAGGTGAATCGTGCGCTCAGCGCCGCCCAGCAGTTCGTCCACGCGAATCTCGACGATGCCGCCCTGATGTCCGGCCTGCCGGTCGCGGAGGAGGCGGCGGCGATCCGGGCGCTCGGCGACCTCTACCTGACCGACGTCGCGGTGCCGCCGACCGAGACTCTGCCCAGCGCAGGGCAGGTCGCGACGCTGCTGCGGTCGATGCCCGACCGCACGTCCGCACTGCTGTACGAGGCGGGCTCCGACAGCCCGTATTTGCTTGTCTCAGTGGGCAACCCGCGCTACGTGGTCAAGGTGGCGCCGAGCGACGGCTCGGTGTCGGTCCTCACGCCGGAGATGGACATCGCGCTCGGGACCTCGACGCCCACCACCGGATTCTTTGTCGCACCAGACGGGGTTGCACGCCCGGCGCCGGAGGCGGCGCGGACGATGTTGGCGCGAACGGGCTTGGAGGTGGCCGCGCTCCTCGACCGCCTCGGCGGCCTCTACGCCGAGTTGCTCGCACGGTTGGTCAACAGGGTGGGGCTGGAACAGGCCAGTCGCGGCGGGCCCGGCCTTGTCGCGCTCTTCGCGTACCTCCACCACGTTGGCGACAGTGCGCTGCACGCGGCTTTGAGTTCCGGCGACCCGTACTGGGTCTCGTCCTATCAGGTGTACATCGATGCGATTCGGGACGGCCTGCGGCAGCGACCCGCCTATTTGGGAATTGCGCGGCGCTGGGTCGACGTGGACGAAGTCAGCGAGTTCCTTGCGGGATACCAGCCGAACACCGTTGTCACCGAACCCGGCTTCGTCATCGCCTACGCGGACGCGACCATGCGGGGCCCGGTGCGCATCGAGTACAACTCCAGGCAGGGCTACGACGCGCGCGATCTCACCGAGCAGGCCTGGATGCTCGGCAAACCGGTGGTTTTCGACGGCGCGCGGATGCGGGTCGTGTCCATCGCTTCGGAGGACGACGTCTGGGTGGTTCGACTCGAGGACGTCGACCAGGAGCCCGGTGAAGTCGCCGAACCGCCGCTGGAACTTGGTCCTGCGGCGGACTCCGCGCGAGTGAACGAGCTGCCCCCGGAATACGCCCGGCTGGTCGAGCTGCGGCAACACCTGCGGCGGACGTTGGCGGCGACGCGGGAGTTGCGGGACGCCGCAGTGCGTCAATTGCTCCATGACATGGGGCTGGATCCGGCCATGTTGCCCGACCGGCTGGCGGAATTTCTCGACCAGCTGTCGTGGACCGGCGATCCCGGGACCGCTCAGGCGCATCGGGCCGAGATCGTCCGCGAGTACCGGGACGCCGAACAGCGCGTCCAGCATCTCGATGAGCTGGCTCATTGGATCGTCACGCACAGCGTCATGGCACGGCACTGGTCCGCGGAAGCCGATTCATCCACCGCCGCGGACAGTACGGAGTCGGGATTCGCCCGGGACACATACGAGGACGAAGTCGCCGAGTTGCAGGACACTGTCGCGCTGGCGGCAATGGAACTCGATGACGCGGGCGCGGGCGAGTCGGAGGTCGGCCCGGCCGCGACAGCCGAACAGGTGGTCGCCGACTGGCTCGACTGGCCCGCCATTTCCTGGACAGCCGCTGAGCCGCGGCAGTTGCCGCGCCTCGGAGCGCTCGCCCGGATATTGTCGCGGATGGACCCGGGCACGGCTGTCGTGGTGACGGCGGCGAATGGCGATGTCGTCCTGGTGTCCGTCGGCAGCGAATACGTCGTCAAGCTGGATCCGCGGCGTGGCAGTATCGAACTTTACTGGCCCCATTTCGAACTCGACACCGACGTCAATGGCCTTACGTTCGGCCGTTTCTTCACGCCCTCCGAAGGTGAGACGGAGCCGCCCACGGAAGCCGTGAACATGGCGAATGCGCGGGCCGCGGCGTACCCGTTCCAGGTGCTGCCCACGGTCGAGCGCGGTGACAGTGGGATGGGCGTATACGACGGCGAGTGGGGCGCCTACGGCACTGTGGGTGTGCTCGTGCGCCGCACCAATACGTTGGGTGTCGAGGAGTTCCTGCTGGTGGAAGACGCGGGCGGACTGCGGCTGCCGACAGTGGCACGCGACGAGCTGGAGTCCGCCGGGCAGGCAGCCGCGCGCGAACTGCACGATGAGCTCCGGGCCTCGCGGCGACACCTGGACGAACTGTTGCTGGTCGACACGTACGCTGCCATCACCCCGAAGGGAAGGCCGCGCGATGTGCTGATGGCCGACGCCCCACCGCATTTCGCCTTGCCCGCGAGCGGTGTCACGCGCACCCAATGGATTTCCCGGCGCAAACTGGAGGAGCTGGGCGCCACCACGCGCAACCTCGGCAGCAGTGCCGAATTCCGCATGCTGTCCGGCCGGAGCAAGCTGAACCGCAGCCTCGCGCAGGAGTTGAGCGCCCTGCTCGGCCACTATGTCAACGCGGATGCCGTCTATGTGGAGGCGGAGTTCCCGGCGTTGTACGAGGTGCTCGGCGGTGATTACGAACTCGGCCTCGACCAGGCGGCGGGTGAGGTGCTGCTGAATCTGCACCCCCAGTTGGCAGACCTTCCCAAGGCGGCGCTGGTCGCGTTCCGTCGATTCCTCCACGAGGTCGGCGGCGATCCGCTCGACGGCACGGTGCTGAACGACGTGGCGCTCAATGTCATACTGCGCAATGCGGACCCGGCTCGGACAGCTCGGGTGCGTGCATTCGTCCTGGCCATGGACATGGTCCTCGACCGGCTGCCGGACTATGCCGGGACAGACGGCAGCGAGATCTCCGTTGCGGCAGGCGAGCTCGACGCGGTGCTGGCGCGGTATCGCCCGGGCGCCGTGATCACCGTCTCGGAGTACCTGCACGGCGTCGCCTACGACGACGAAGCCCCCGCGGCCGGGGGCAACGTGCGGTTCGAGATCGTGTCCCGCACCGGCCGCGACTCGTCCGTCTTCGTGCCCCTGTTGCTCGACGAGCCTGCGGAAACCAAGCGGCCGGTGGTCTTCCGTCGCGGCTCCAGGTTCCGGGTGGACGCGGTGCACCGAGACTCCGCTCGCACCGACGAGGCGGCCTGGGTGGTCCGGCTGGTCGAGGTCGACGGCCCGAGCCGCGGGCGCGGCCGCACGCAGACCCCGGCGCCCCCGAGTGTCCCGACGGCGCCGCCCACCCCGTCCTCGCCCGGCCCACAGCCCGACGTGGATGCGACGGCGACGGATCCGCGGTGTGTGCGGTGGGCGCTGGAGGACGCGGCGGCACTGGGTTACCGGGTCGGCGCCACCGACGAACTGGACTCCTTCGGCGACGAAGGTGTTCCGCGGGTGGCGGTGTCGGTACTGGCGCGCGGGCAGCACCAGCCGTTCCTCGGCGGCCTGGCCGAGGTGGCGCGGCGGCTGCGGGACGCTCAGGCGCAGGCCCCCCTGACCGACGGGACGCGGTCGGAGTTCGCCGTGCTGATGAATGCGCGCAGACTGGGGGTGGAGCCCGGGCCGGGCGTAATTGACGGACACGCGTTCGTGGTATTCATCGACCAGCAGGGGGTCGTGCGGGTCACGGACCGGCTGTCGGGCCTGGACGCGGTGGCCCTTGATCCGGACAATCTGCCGCCCGCCCTGCGCGGGCTCGATGCCCGCACCGGAATCGTCCTGTCCCGCGGGGAGTCCGAACCGGATTCGGAGACTGGTTGGTTGGGTGAGTTCTCGTTCCTGGACACCTTCGAAGCAGGTTCGACGCTGCCCGGTGCGAACGTGGTGCCGCCGCGGTCCTCCGGTCTGGCGGCCGGTGCGCAGGCCGCGGGCGGGGCGCAGGCGAACGATCCCGGCGGCGCTGGATCCGGCGCAGGCCCGGCCCCGGGAGGCGCACCGGGACCCGCTGTACGCCCCGGCAACATTCCCGGCCCGCCGAGCTTGCACCGCCAGGCGACCACCGATACCACTGCGGACACCGATGATTCGGGCGCCGTCGCGGACCAGCCGACTGCGGACAGCGCCGCCGTCGATTCCGCGGCGTCCG
>JABFVX010000365.1 GCA_013362555.1 Mycobacteriaceae bacterium | reverse complement strand
GCTGTCCGGGGGCATGGGCATGGCGCCGCCGGACGGCACGGACCTTTTCGCGGGCGCTCCGGCATGGATCGCGGACCCCGTGCTGAATCCGCGGGCGGGCACCGGCCGACTGTCGTTCTGCTACTGGTGGCAGGCGGGCCACTGGTACCGGGGCGGCTCGCCCTCAGCCGAGCGGTGCAGCCAAGCACTGCCGGGCGTCTGGACCTCCGACGCGGCCGCGGACATCCTGGCCGGACTCGCCGCCCAGCCCCCGAACTCCGAAGCGTCCGAACCGACGGCGTCCCAGCGCGAGGCGGCAACCCGGCTGGTCACCGCCGCCGAATCCGGCGCGGTCGCGCCCGCGGTGCTGACCGACCTGTTCCCGGCGGACCGATTCGACTCCGACGGCGCGCTCTATCAGCTCGCCGTAGCCGGGCTGGCCGCCGCTGCCGCCGAGCCGATGCCCGAGGCGGAAGCGATCTCCCGGGTCCGCCAGTTCGTCACCGGCCGCGACCTCGACACCACCGACTACCCGCTGGACCAGCTCGTAGCGGACCGGTTCAGCGTCGGCTGGATGGTCTATGTCCCGGTGCCGCGGGGCACCATCGCCATCGGCCGCGCGGTCTTCTACGTCGGCGACGACGGCGTGCTCGAAGCAGCCTCCTCCTCAACCGCTCCCACCGCCTACGTAGCCGACTTCGAAGCCCGCTACCGTCGCCGCAACCGACTCCCCTAACCCTCCAGAATGACCCGCCATGTGCGTTGAGCGCACGTCACGGGTCATTCTGGAGGTAGTGGTCAGTAGGTCCAGGGGCCGCGGCCCAGGGGGCCCGTGATCATGTCGAGGTTGTGGGCGCGTTCCACAATGTTCTGCAGGTCGCGCAGATGGTGGTCGTCGGGGGTCGCCCAGAAACGGTAGCCGCTGTCGCGGGCTTGCTCGCCGAGTTCGTGGCCGAGGTAGCGCAACGTATCCGGGTGCACCGAGAGCCATTCGGCGTCGGTGACGGCGTTGCGCAGATTGATCGGCGAATCCCACACTCCATGAACACGATTCACGAAGTCCATCTCGACGTTTTCCATCATCGGCAGTGGGCACTTGCCGCGCCAGCTGCCGATCGACACGACAGCTTGAGCCTGGTACGCGGCGGCGTCCGGACTGTTGTGCCGGGCTGCCGCGGTGTGCACCGCCGCCGCTGCCTTCTGCAGCGGCTGATAGAAGAACGGGTTGACCGACGTGTCGCCGCGCATGTCCTCCATGACACGCAAGGCCCGGTTGATGCTGCGGCGGTCGACGCCGATCGCCTCCAGTACGCTACCCGCGTTCGCCGACGGCGCGCCCGCCTTGATGACGCCGTCCAACATCTCTGCCACCGTGAGTGCATTGTCGAGGCCCATACCGCCGCGCGAGCGCCGCCTGCGGCGCTCGGCCGCGTATTCGTAGCCCTGCCGGTCGAGTTCGAGTCTGCGCTGCTGCTCCATCGGCCAGCCCGAAATCGCGAGGTCGGCGTTGATCCGCTCCGCGTGCTGGCGCCGCCGCGCCATGTACTGCAGCGGGCTGCGTGCTTGGAATATCCAGCCGGTCAACGGGTTCGAGTCGATCGTGCTGATCGCGGCCAGCGCGGCGATCGACCCGACCCCCATGCCGCGGGAAGCGCCGTGCTCCCCCATGCCCAGCGCGGTGCCGCTGCCGGAACCGCCCGCTCCGCCCCGCACGCCCTGGGTGGCGAGCGCGAATCGGTTGGCGATCCACTCGTTTCCGCGGTTGAGCCCGTTCGACAGCCTGCGCAGCTGCAGGATGGCGACGATCTCCACCAGGCCGCCGATGACGAAGATCGCCATGACCTGTCCGTGCGCCTGCCGGAACAGGTTGCCCAGGAACAGCACGTACACCCCGAGGAAGATCGTGTAGACCGCCATCCGCGCTGCCGCGATGAATCCGTCGACGATATTGCGAATCAGGAACGTCTGGGTTGGGCCGTAGACGAATCCGCCTGCGGCGAAACCGAATATCGACATGAAACCGTGGTAGACGGTGTCCAGCGCGGCCCAGATGACCCGAATCGCGAGATACGCGGCGAACAGCACCAGCACGGTGCCGCAGATCAGCAGGATCAGCCCGGTGGCGATCTGCCCCGCTCCCGGGTTCATGGCGGTCGCGTGCGCGTAGGTGTCGCCGCAGTGCTTCAGGTTCTCCTTGAGACTGTCCGCCTTGCCCGCGCTCACCCCGGCGGACCACGCGGCCCCGCAGCCGGGCTGGTCGTCGACGACATGTCCGAAGTTCCACACTTGCAGCGGCAGCCGGGCGAAGTTGTCGGCCATGGTGCCCTGCATGCTCGCCACCAGTTGCGTCGGGTTGGGAGTGCTGTTGCCGTTGAGGCCCGCGGCGACGGAGATGCCGAGATCGCGCCCCTCGGAAAGCAATCCGTGCGACGACAGCACATCGGCCAGCGGTTCGGCCAGGAACATGGGGCCCGCGACGGCCACCGCCAGCATCGTGACCACCTGGGCGGTGGCTTTGGCAGGCCGGCCGCGGACCACGAACCAGCCGACGAAGAACGCGCCTATCGCCGCCGCCGTCATGAGCATGATCGGCGTGGCGATGGTGCCGGTGAGCGCGTCCGCGACTCCTTGCAGCGCTGTGCTGAACAAATCCAGCCACTGGAAACTCAAGACATAGCCGATGATCCAAATGGCTGTGGTGACGATCACCAGCCACCCACTGAATTCCAGCTGGAGCACCAGGGCGAGCGCGGTGTTATCAGGATGCAGCAGACTGCCGTTGTTGGTGGTGAATGCGTAGTCCGACAAACGGACGCCGGCCGTGTCCTTGATGTTCATCCAGGAAAGGCCCGCATTTCCGCGTCCCGCCGCGGCCGCCGACACGTCACTCTGCGCGGTTGCGACCAGACCGACCAGCACCGGAACCAACAAGGCCAGCATCACCGACACTGTGATCCACACCAGAATTCGGCGTCGACGTGATGTGTTCGACCATTCCCGAAAACGGTTCAACACCGCAGCGGGCCGCCACCGCGTCGCATCCCAGAATTCCCAATTCCCATCGGGATTCGAGGACAACAGGAGTACTGATCGCACTCTGCGAATTGTTTACCACCACGACGAACACTCCCCGCCGCCTGGGTGAATGGGCGGCGAATTGAATTCACACAAGGTGAATTCCAGGCGAACAACCGCGATACGGACAGCTTCCGAGACTTCCGGAATGACCCGTGACGTGCGCCCAGCGCACGCCACGGGTCATTCTGGAGAGCTCGGAAGCGTTCTCAGCGGGCTTGCAGGATGCGCTTGATCCGCGTGTCGTCGTCGGTCGGGATGGACTGGCGCACAATGCGGCCCTGGACCGGGTCGGCGGTGACCAGTTCGCCGGTGTTCACGACGATTCCGACGCGGGTCGGGGTGTTGTCGTCGAACTTCCAGAACACCACGTCACCCGGCGCCGCGTAGGGCACGTCGACCCGCTGCCCGCAGTACACCTGCTTCGCGATGGTCTCCGGCAGCAGCACCACGTGCGGAGCCGCACGGCGAGCGCTGGTCGTCGGCGGCGGATCCGCTGTTGTCGTAGCCGATCGCGGTTGATAGCAGGATTTGTCGGGTCCCGTGGCGGAGTACTGCGCCGGGGCCTGGGCCGCCGTGGAGCCGTTCGTGGTGCCCGAAGTGGTGGACGCACCGCTCGGCGTCATGCACTGCCTGGTGAGCTCCGCAGTCGAGGCCTGGTAGATCACATAGCGCGGCAGCGCCCCCGGCCCGAACGCGTCGCCGGTCGGCCCGGTCGGAGAACCCGCGCCGTCCTGCACCTTCACCCCGACCTGGGCCAGCGCCAGCTCGCGCGCGCAGGCCGCGCCGAAACCGACAGTGCGCGTTTGCAGTGCGGGCCGCTGATACGGCGGCGCGGAGTTCATCGCCTGGATGCACCGGTTCATCCAGGCACTGTTCTCGGACTCCGTGGTCATGCCCGCGTAGGGATTCTCCGTCGGCACGTCTTCTTCCACGCCGTCGTCGTCCGAACTCGCCGTGCGCGGGGCGGTCGTGGTGGTCGTGGCGGTGCGGGCCGTACTGCTCGTGGTTTCCGGTCCGATCACCGTGTCGCACTGATACACCAGGTCCGCGCTGGTGTTGGCCTGCACGCCGGTGATCGAGGACAACACCAGCACCCCGCCGAGCACACACCCCGCCGGGATCGCCAGAAAGGCGAGCTTCAGCAGGATGGACATTCCCACGATTTTTCCGAGCACCGCCGCACACCTCCTGCCGAACCTGATCCCGGCGTTATTGTCCTACAGCGACCACGGACCGCGGCCGAGCGGGCCGGTGATCATGTCGATGTTGTACGCGCGCATGGCCCACATGTTCGCGCTGCGGAGGTTGTCCACCGTCGGATTGCGCATGTATTCGCGAGCGATGTCGAAGTTCTGCTGCGCCAGGTCCCACCCGAGGTAGCGCAGGGTGTCGATGTGCTGCGAGTTCCACTCTTCGTTCGTGATCGCGGCGCGCAGGCCCTGCGGGTTGTCCCAGTGGGCCCGCACCTGCTGAACGAAGCCGTGGTTGACATTGGCCTGGTCCAGCGCGCCCGCCGCCTTGCTGTGGAAGTTGGACGCGGCGATCGCGTACCAGGAGCGGTAGGCTTCGGCGTCTCCCGACGTCGAACGCGCCTGGGCGTTGCCCAGCGCCGCAACGACTTTCATCAACGGCATGTGCTGGAACGGGTTGACCGACGTGTCCGCCATCGCGTCGGCGCGCACGCGCAGCGCCGCGTTGACCATGTCGCGGCTGAAGCCCTGGTTCATCAGGATGCTGCCGAGCACGTTGTTCGGCGCGCCCGCGTCGGTGATGCCGTCCAACGCGTCCGCGAGGCCCCAGTACGTGCCGACGCCGCTGTTGCCGCGGCCGCCGCCCTGCGAGTTCGTGTGCCGACGCCGTGCGGCGTGGTCCCACGTCACACGGTCCAATTCGCCGCGCCGCTGCATCTCCCAGGGCCAGCGGGTGATCGCCATGTCCGCGTTGATCCGCTCCGCCTGCTGGCGCCGCCTGGCCATGTACTGCAACGGGCTGCGCGACATGAACAGGTGCCCGGTGATCGGGTTGGAGTCGATGGTGTTGAGCGCGGCCAGCGCCGCGATCGGGGCGAGCCCGCCCGCGCTGCGCCCGGCGCCCATATTGCCCATGCCCAGCGCGGTTCCGCCGCCGCCACCGCCTCGCCCGCCGCCCGCGCCTTGCAGCGCAAGCGCAAAGCGGTTGGCGATCCAGTCGTTGCCGCGGCTGAGGCCCTTGCTGAGCCTGCTCAACTGGAAGATGGCGATGATCTCGGCCAGGCCGCCGATCACGAACACCGCCATCACCTGCCCCTTGGCCTGGTTGAACAAGTTGCCGAGGAACAGCACGTAGAAGCCGAGAAAGATGGTGTACGCCGCCATCCTGCCCGCCGCCACGACGCCGTCCACCACGTTGCGCACCAGGAAGGTCTGCGTCGGCCCGTACACGAATCCGCCCGCGGCGAAACCGAATATCACCATGATGCCGTGGTAGATCGTGTCCAGCGCCGACCAGATCACCTTGATCGACAGATACGCGGCGAACAACAGCAGCACGGTGCCGCAGATGAGCAGGATCAGCCCGGTGCCGATCTGGCCCGCACTCGGATTGTCCGCGACGGCGTGGGCATCGGAGTCACACCCTTTGATCTTGTCCTTGATCTTGGCGGCATTGCCCGCGTTGACCCCGGACGACCACGCCCCGGCACAGCCCTTGTCGTCGACCACCTCGCCGAAGTTCCACACCTGCAGCGGTTTTCGGGCGAAGTTGTCCGCTAGGCTCTTCTGCATGGTGCCGACCATCTGGGTCGGGTTCGGGTTGTTGTTGCCGTTGAGACCGGCCGCCACCGAAATGCCGAGATTGCGGCCCTGTGCGAGTAGGCCGTCGGAGGCGAGCACGTCGCCCAGCGGGTCGGAGAGGAACATCGGGCCCAGAATGGCCACCGAGAGCATGGTGATGACCTGCATGGTGGCCTTGGCCGGAAACCCCCGCACTACGAACCAGCCCACGAAGAACGCGCCGATCGCCGCCGCTGCGCTCATCATGATGGGGGTGGCGATCTGGCCCGTCAGGGCCTTGGCGGTGCCGTGCAGCGCATTGCTGAACATATTCAGCCACTGGAAGCTGATGGCGTAGCCGATCAGCCAGATCGCAGTGGTGACGATCACCAGCCACCCCGAGAATTCCAGCTGTAGAATGATCGACAGTGCCGTGTCGCCGGGATGCAACACGCTGAATCCCCGGGTGGAGAAGCCGTAGTCGGACACGCGCACGCCATGGGAATCCCGAATGTTCATCCACGACAGGCCAGCAGAGCCACTGGGGGCCGCCAGAGTGCCGGTGGCCGCCGTCGCCACCGCGCCGATGATCGCGGGCAGCACCAGCCCGAGCACCACCACGACCACACTCCACGCCAGCAGCCGCCTGCGCCTGCTGGCATGTGTCCACGCGTAACATCGGCGCGCCAGCGCGAGCGGCTGCCAGCGCGCGGTGTCCCAGAACTCGGCCGGGGCGGACAGGAACGCGGGCGCCGTCATGACCGCACCTGCTGACTGAGCTGCTCGAGCGCCGCCAGCCTGCCCGCGACATTCCCGTTCGCGCCGTTGGCGCCGTTCCCGTTGAGCGCGGTGCGGCCCTCCGCGGAGGTCGGAGTGCTGGTGATCGCCATAGCGCGGTCCGCCCGGGCGGGCCCGAGCACTTTGCCGCGGCCGATGCGGCTCAAGGCATCCCGCATGAACATCTCGCCGCGGCGCTCCGGCGGCACCTGTCTGCCCGCTCCGACCGGCGGCGAGGTCTCCTCGCGCAGGATCTGCAGCAGGTACGGCGCCTCGTCCAGGTCCACGCCGAGCCACTCCAGGCTGTTGCGGGCGAGCACCTCGTCACGCTGCCGGAACACGAACCGGTTCGGAATCAGGTTGTGCGCCGCGCCCTGGAAGTCGGTCGCCGGGTCGTGCGAGGCCAATCCGATGGCGGCCAAGTGCTTTCGGCCGTCGCGGCTGAAGTCCGACGTGACGGCGGCGCCCACTTGGGTCTGGGTGAAGTGGTGCGCCTCGTCGCCGACCAGCAGGCCGAAGCGGCCGTTGTCGGCGAGGAACGCCTCCCGCGCGGTCACGCCGACCAGCTCGTACAGCGCGGTGCCGAGCCGCTTGGTGAGCGGGAGCCGGTTGTACAGGTGCGGGGTGGTGAGCTCCTCGGCCGACGGCAGCGCGAGGTTGTGGCTGCGGATCACCGTGGCCGCGGCGGTCAGCGCCAGCGGCTGCAGGTCCGGGTCGAACAGCACCGGCACCCGCTCCACGATCGAGCCGAGCCGCGCCGCCAGGTCCGCGTACTCCTGCCCGTGCATGGCGTCGTCGCGCAGGCGCTGCGCGGCCTGGTACAGGTCGAGCATGCTGTAGATGCGGTGCTCGGAGCGGCCTTTCAGGCTCAGCATGGTGGCGACCGCCGCGCCAGTGGAGCTCGTCGGCGACAGATCCAGCAGCGGCAGAATCGAGTCAAGCGCCCGCTCGCCCGCCACCCGCGGGTCGAACAGCCGCAGTGGATCCAAGGAGACCGTCGGGTTGCTCAGGTCGATCACGACGGCCTGGTCGATCGACGACGCGAAGTGCTCCCACTCGCCGACCTGACTGCGGTCAATGGCCAGGAACTGCCCGCCCATGTCGTGCACCAGCACGGCCATCAGCTTCAGGAAGTACGACTTGCCGGAACCGAGCTCGCCGGTCACCGCGAACGAGGCCGACAGGTCGTGGAGCGCGGCCTCCATGATCCCGAAGTGGATCGGCTCGAAATGGCCGGACAGCAGGTTGACCCCG
This sequence comes from Mycobacteriaceae bacterium, assembly GCA_013362555.1. Classification (GTDB taxonomy): domain Bacteria; phylum Actinomycetota; class Actinomycetes; order Mycobacteriales; family Mycobacteriaceae; genus JABFVX01. The sequence goes on along the minus strand of JABFVX010000365.1, from coordinate 4,187 downwards.
ATCACCGGGCCGCTGTCGTCGCCGATCTCGGCGGAGGTGAACGGCACGAAGCCCGCCCACATGTCGGACGGGATGATGTGCGCGAAATCCTCGAAGGCGCGCCGCGGCGGACTGCCGGGAACGAGCATCGACCACAGGTCCACCTGCGCCCCCACCGGCGCGGTCATTTCCACCTGGTAGCGCTTGTAGCGACGCTTGAGGGTGTTCACCGCGTCCAGGCACGCCTCCTGACTCTTGGCGCCGATCGCGATCACGGTGGTGAACGCCACCTCCGACTCGCCGCCGTTGACCTCGAAGTGCTGGTTGTACTCGGCCAGCATCTGAGCCTTGGACATCAGGGTGTTCTGCGCGAACGACACCTCGGTGTCGCGCTGGTCCATCTGCTCGCCGAGCCTGCGCAAGCCCAGTTCGTTGTTCTTGAGGACCTGTTCGGCGGACTTGGTGGAGACCCGCATGCCCCAGTCGACCGTGACGTCGACGAGGCCGTCGAGCACGCTGAGGAACTCGCTGCCGCCGGGAAAAGCCATGCCGCCGTACGGGAACGAGCGCGGCGTGAGCATCGCCTGGTACGACGGCTGCGCGACTTGGTCCGGCTGCACTACCTTGATGACCGGAGTGAACGACGGCCGCACCCGCCTGCCGCTGTCGGCTTGCGCGCCCTCGTCCAGCGCGGCGGAGCGGAATACCGCGGCGGTGGCGTCGTCGAGTGCGCCCACCTGGGTGGGGGCCACCGGCTCGCCCTCCGCCCCGCGTGACAGGTAGTGCTCCCACAGCCACTGGAACAGCGCCGCGGGCACGGGGATCGGGTCGAAGTCGCCGCCCACCCGGGACAGGATGGTGTTGGCTTCCTGGTCGAACTTGTCCAGCTCGGCGCGGGTGACGGCGGTCGCGTCCACCGTACTGGTGGAGCGCCACATCCGGGCCAGCGACGAGATGCCCGCGTTGATGCCGCCGACCGGAATGGACAGCAGGAAGATTCGGGTGCGCGGGCCGAGCGCCGAGATGCGCTCGAACGAGTCCATCACCTCGGTGGCGTAGTCCTCGCACTCGTCGAGGTCGACGCCCTCGACCATCTTGCGCAGCACGGTGAGAGTGTCGAGCCTGGCGTGGATGCCCAGCAGCAGCGAGCCGTCCGGCAGGTTGTTGATCAGCGCCTGGTGCGCCAGCTTCACGTCGAACTTGTCGCTGGCCTTGCGCAACCCGTAGCCCTGCGGGTTGATGAAGTACGTGGCGGTGACCAACCCGGAGTGGGTGAATTGCAGATTCCCGCGGATCGCCGCCGTCGGTTGCAGATCTCGCCCGTATCCCATAGCGCCCGTTACCCCTTCATCATCGCGATGCTCGTCCGGCCCTGCGCGGTTACGCTCCGCTGCCTTCTCGGGCCTGAGCCGATCATCGCGTCACCATTGCGATGCTCGTCCGGCCCTGCGCGGTTACGCTCCGCTGCCTTCTCGGGCCTGAGCCGATCATCGCGTCACCAACTCGCCGCCGCTGACGATTTCACCGTCCGGCAGGATGACGACCACACTCTCGTCGATGAACACTTCGTAGCGGGCCGAATCCGCGGTGATCGGCATTCCGGAGGCCGACACCGGCTTTCGCATCACGAGAATCCGCGAGACCCACATCGCGCGCGACAGCAGCCGGACCCCGGTATAGGGCACGAGACCCATTCCGAAGACGGTCAGAACGGTGAACACCAACCCGACGACGAACGTGACCGCCGGGTTCACCGGAAAGCTCAAGGCGCACACCGCCGTCACCAGCATCACCGCCACACCGCCCCCGACCTGCGGCAGCGTATACGGCCCGAACGGCAGCTTCTGGCCGTTCTGGGCCTTGCCGATCATGGTGGGCACCCGTTTGATCGGCGTGAACACCTTGATCGTGTGGATCACCTATAGCCTCCGATGGGGTGGTCCGGAACGACGACGCCCGCGTCGCTGCGGGCGTAGTTCACCAGCGAGGGCAACGTCCACACCAACACCGCGGCGAGGATCGCGGAAGCGCCCACGGCCAGCAGCTTGCCGGGCGACAGTTTGGACTTCGCGCCTTCGCTGATGATCATCGCGATGCCGACGATCGCGATGAGGATGATGCCCGCCCAGCGCACGAACAGCAGTACGCCGTAGAGGATGTTGCTGAGATTACTCATTGGACTCGCCCTCGTAGTTCTTCCGACTCGGTGGTGGTGGACTCGCCGATCACTTGTGGGTAGCCGGGGGGATGGTCTCCGTGCCGGTGGATCCGACACTCGGCGTCGTGGTGGTGGCCCCCGCGGCCGCCTTGCTCTGGTTGTTCGCGATAGCCGTGAGCGGCTCGGTCAGCGCCGGAATCGAATCCAGCGCTTGCACCTGCCACTGCCCGCCGGAGCGGACCATGGTAAGCGGGTAGGCGAGCGGCGCGAGCTCCCCGCTGTCCAGTTTCGGGGTGACGGTGGCCAGCACCCGCGCCGAGGACCCCTTCTCGCCACAGCTCGAATCCGTCGCCGACACCGCGACATTGGCCAGCGAGCTGTACGGCGCGGGGGCCAGCGCCGTGATGCCCGCATCCTGGCTGATGTAGCGATTGACATCGCCCGTGCCGGTCAGGAACGCGCCGAGGAAGCCGGCGGCCACCGTGGCCAGCGGCGTCTCGTTGGAGCACGGCGCGTTGTAGCGCTGCGACAGGTCGAGCCCGCCCGCCGGCGGGCCCACGGCGGCGGGCAGCGACAGCGCCCGCACCTGGCCGGTGGCCACCGTCACCGCCACCCGGTAGAACTGCCGCGGGGCGGAACTCGCGCTCGAACCGGAGCCGATCCGCACCGATACGGTCACCGCCCACACCTCGAGCTCGCCGTTGTCGATGGCGCGCTGCACGTACACCACGGACGGATCCTGCACCTGCCGACCGGTTTTCGGCAGCGTGATCTGACCGACGTTGACGTAGCGGGCCATCTTCTCCTGCTGCCCCGCCCCAGCGCTGAGATACGTCGTCACGAACTCGGCCGCGAACGACCCCGCCAGCTGAGCGTGCCCCACGATCACCGCGGTGTTGGCGTCCGAGGGCCCGGGCGGATCCGACTTGAAGAACCCGAAGATGGCATTGAGCCCCCCGATGACCGCCAACGCCGCCAGCACCCCGAACGCGATGTTGTCGCGCCTGCGGCGCGCGGCCATCCGGCGCAGCAGGGCCTCACCCGACTCGGGCTGGGCTCGACCTGCTGTTCTCACCCTTCAAAGCGTAGTGAGCACCCTCACCGCGCCCATTCCCAAACTTGGGGATATAGGGGATAGAGGGAGAAACCCACGGCCGCCCACGAAACGGGTGTGCGCTTACTCCGGTGCCGGGGCCGCGAGGATGCCCGCGCCGAGCAGGACGCCGAGCGCGCCGAGCTGGGAGGGGACCACGCGCATGCCCGCCTGGAAGCTCTGGCGGGAGTGCGCGACGACGGCATCGCCCAGCGGGCCCCACAGTGGGGAGCCGGGCGCGGCGAGCGTGCCGCCGACCACGACGTAGTCCACGTCGAGCAGGGCGGTGGCCGACGCGATGGCGCGCCCGAGCGCGGTGCCCGCGCGCTGCAGCGCCTCCTGCGCGACGGCGTCGCCGCCTGCGGCCGAGTCGAGCAGTTCCTGCGCGGAATTGCCCGGCCAGCCCTGGTCGCGGGCCCAGCGCAGCGCCGCAGGCTCGCTCGCGACCGCCTCCAGGCAGCCGCGGCTGCCGCACACGCAGTCGTCGTCGAAGCCGGGCACCAGCAGGTGCCCGATGTGGCCCGCGTTGCCGGTGCGGCCTACCGCGGTGAAGCTGCCGACGATGATGCCCGCGCTGACCTGCGTGCCGACCGTGATCGCCAACGCGTCCGGCGAGCTGCCCGCATCCCCGAACCGCTGCTCGGCCAGCGCGTAGCAGACTCCGCTGTAGGCGAACGCGATGGACGCGGCGGGGTACGCCTTCTGGAACTGCTCGCCGATCTCGAACCCGGTCTCCCAGTCCGGGATCCCGGTGATGCCGGTGATGCCCGCGGCCATGTCGATCGGCCCGGTGGACGCGATGCCCAGCCCGGTGACGTCGTCGCCCGCCGCGACATCGGCGACCAACTGCCTGCATGCCTCCCACACCGACCGTGCGGGCACCGGCACGCTCTTCACGTCACTCAGGCCGTCGGAATTCACCCGACCCACGCTGAACGCCGCCGAGTTGATCTCCAG
>JABFVX010000489.1 GCA_013362555.1 Mycobacteriaceae bacterium | reverse complement strand
GCCCTGCCGGCAGGAGCGCTCGCAGGCTTCGCGGTCGGCATCGCCGCCGCCGCGCGGCTGCGCGATCACCGGGTGCGAGCCGAAGCGGACGCCCCGCCCGCCGCCGACCTGCCCCGAGCACCCGCCAATGGTCCGATTCGCGACGCGCTGGGTTTCGGATGGGTCGGCCTGGTCGTGATCGCCGCGCTGCTGCTCGGACTGGGCGCGGTGGTCGCGGTCGCTCTGCGCGGCTGGTGGCCGCTGGCGGCGGGCCTGCCCGTGGTGGTCGTGCTGACCGGCATGATGCGCTTCGACGTCGAAGCCGACGAGACCGGAGTGCGGGTGCGCAATCTCGGCATGACCTCGGTCGACATCGGCATCGAGGAGATCACCGGCGCGCAGGTGGTGCACGTGACCCCGTTCAAGGACTACGGCGGCTGGGGCCTGCGCCTGCGGCGGCCGGGCAGTTACGGCATCGTCACGCGGACCGGGCCTGCGACGCGGATCGACACCGCGTCGGGGCTGACCCTCGCTATCACCACCGACAAGGCCGAGGAACTGGCCGGTGCGCTCAACGCCTGGGCCGACCTGCGCCGCGGCGTGGCTTAACGCGGTTCTCGGGGTGTTTGCGGATATCGTCGCTCGGTGACTCGTCGACTGTGCACCAGTGACACGCGGCTGTCCTGGGTGTTGGCGGCGCTGGCCGGAATGGTGGGCGCGGCGGCGTTTCTGCACACCACGGGGTACTTCGTCACGTTCATGACGGGCAACACCGAGCGGGCGGTGCTCGGCTACTTTCACCACGACCAAGGCCAGGCGGTGGCGGCGGGAATGCTGCTCGGGTCGTTCCTGGCCGGGGTGGTCGCGGCCTCCTGGCTGCGCAGGCACGTGTGGAGCAACCATCCGCACAACGTGACCGTGCTGACCACACTGTGCCTGGCCCTGGCGACCCTCTACGACCTGTCCGCAGGCGGCTGGCACCGGGACGAGGTGCTGCTCGGGCCCACGCTGCTGGTGGCCTTCGGGATCGGCGCGCTCAACACGTCCTTCGTCGACGCCAAGGGGGAAGTGCGCATTCCGCTGAGCTACGTGACCGGCACTGTGGTCAAACTCGGCCAGGCCATCGAACGACACGTCAGCGGGGTCGGCCCGGCCGCCGATTGGCTCGAGTACCTGCTGCTTTACGCGTCTTTCGCGGCGGGCGCGCTGCTCGGCGGGCTGCTCGGAATGGTGGTGGGCGGTCCGGCGATGCTGATGGCGGCCACCGTCGTGTGCCTGGCCACGACGGTCTACACCCGGCTGCACGAGGAGATATACGGCCCGCTCATCCCGTGACGCCGACGAGCGCGCGGCGCACCGCGCGGCCCGCGTCCGCGTCGCCGACGGCGACCCTGGCGCTGCCGTCCGGGAAGGCTTTCACCCGGATGCCTGCCTCGTGCAGGGCGTCCGCCACTCCCGGTCCGGGGATGTAGAGGAAGTTGCCGTGACTGTGCGGCACTGCCGCCCCGCGACCCACCAACAAGTCGCGCATTGCTTCCCGCTCGGCGGTGATCCGCTCCACCCGTGCGCACAGCTCGTGTTCAGCGGCATAGGACGCAGCCACCGCGGCCACCGCCACGGCGCTCATCCCGAAGGGCAATTGCCTGCGCCGCACCGACGCCGCCAGGTCGGCGGCGCCGAAGGCGTATCCGATTCGCAGCCCGGCCAGCCCGAACGCCTTCGAAAACGTCCGCAACACAAGCACATTCGGAAACAAATCGACCAGACGGACCGGATCGATCACGTCGTCCTCGGATACGAACTCGATATAGGCCTCGTCGAGGATCACCACCGCCTCCGGCGGCACCCGGCGCAGAAAATCCTCCAGTTCCGCGGCATCGTTCAGGGTTCCGGTCGGATTGTGCGGACGGCACACCACCAACAGCGCCGTCCGGGAGTCCGCCGCCGCCGCCATCGCCGGAAGATCCTGACAGCCTTGCGAATCCAGTGGTACAGGTATCGGCCGCACCCCGGCGATCTCGGCCAGCACCGGATAGCCGTCGAACGTCGGCGCGCCGAACACCATGCCGTCGCCCTCGCGCGCCGCGGACTGCACGATCTGCATCGCCACCCCCGTCGCGCCCGCGCCGACCACGACCTGGTCCGGACTCACCCCGACCCGGTCGGCGACCAGCTTGGGCAGCCGCTGCGGCAAGAACTCCGGGTAGCGGTTGGCCTGCTCCATCACGTCCGCGATCGCGGCCTGCACCGACGGCAGCGGCGGGAAGGGATTTTCGCTGAGGCTCAGGTCGAATTGGACGACGTCCGGCGGCGCCGTCACGGCGCGGCCCCCCAGCGCACCGCGGCGGCGCCCGCGAAATCGCCTGCGTGGGCGAAGGCGGACATGACGACCAGCGCGCCGTCGGGAATCCGACCCGCGCGGTTCTCGGTGTCCAAAGTGACGGGAATGCCGGAGGCGAACAGGTTTCCGCACTCGTCGAAGGTGTCCGGGTGGCGCTGCGGCGGCAGCTCCATCGCCTCGCGCCAGTTGCGCAGGAACAGCCGGTTGGGCTGATTGGTGACGAACACGTCGACGTCGGGTCCGCGCACCCCGATCCGGTCGCACACTGCCAGTGCGACTTCCGGCACCAGCCGGTTGCCCCGGGAAAGCACCTTCGCGATCTTGTTCTCGCTGAAATTCACGCAGCCTTCGCTCTCGCGCGGCTGCCACCACTTCCGGTCGGAGTTCGTGGTGAACTCCATGTCGCCCGCGAACTCGGGGTACGTCCGGCACTCCACTGCCAGGATCTCGCCGAGCGGCGGCGCGCCGTCTTCGGTTCCGACGTCGTCGAACTTGCGCAGCAGGCCGACGCCGATCCCGTCGCCCGGGACGGGGGCGTGCGCGAGCCCGCGCACGGTCGGCTGCGTGAACGCCTGTCCGGCACAGTTCTGGACGGTCACGAGCAGCGCGCTGCGCGCCGAGCTGTGTTCCAGGATCATGCGCGCGGTCTGCAGCATGAGGACGAAGGCCGCGCAGCCGCCGTTGTGCAGGTCGTACACCCAGTCCGGGCGCATGCCGAGCCTGCGGGCGACCTCCGGGCCACAGCCGAGCAAAGGGTTGTCCGGGAGTTGCTGGTGGGTCAGCAGCACATCCACGTCGGCCAGCGCGTCCGCGCCGTGTCGTTGCAGCAGCGGTGCCACCGCGTGATCCACCAGCTCGACCGAGGTGTCGTCGAGACTCACGTGGTGGCGGTGCCTGGGGGAGCGGAACATCACGTTCTTGGCCATCCGGTCCGAGCGCGAGTACCTCGTGAAGTACTCCGTACCAACGGGTTCACCAGGCAGATACGAGGAGACGTCGACCAAACAGACTGCCATGCTCACTTCATCCAATCCGGCTTGATCGAAATGCCATGGGCCGCACGGTATTCACAGATGGTTTTGAGATTTCGCAGTTCGAGGGCGTGGCCCGCCGGAAACAGCTCCCAGCCGTCGCCGACCCAGAGCTCGCGACCCTCCGGCGCCAGCTCCGGCCACGGGTTCTCGTCGTAGAAGGGGTGTTTGCAGTTGGACCACGTGACGACGCACCCCGGCTTGTCGAGCACCACCTGCGCGTCGACGACCCGCATCAGGTAGATCATCCACAGGTGCTCGGACTGGTCCCACGCACAGTGGTAGTCCACCGTCATGGCGTCCGGGTGCGCGACGGCGCGGGTGAAGATCTTGGTGTCGTCGCTGCCGACCAAGTCCAGCGCCACCCACAGGCCCGGCTCTTCGGTTTCGGTGAATCCGCGCAGACTGTAGGTCCATTCCTCCAGGCTTCGGGGATCCGCGAGGTATTCGAACACCGCTCGGGGCGGCGCGGCGATGTAGTCCTGAACCGGGCAGAACGGCCCGTAGATCTGCTCGTGCGGGTACACCGAATGCACCCGCTCCATCAGGATCGGCCGCGCGTCGTCCGGGGGCGTGGTCTCGAACCTGAGGACATTCGGCAGGGGGTCGGCAGGCAGGTCGCTCAGGGCGGGAAGTCGGCCGACGGCGGTCATGTCAAGCTCCTCGAAGCAATAGACGCGAGAAAGGGCACAAAAGGCGGAATCTCATCCGGGTCGCAGTCGATGGCCACGAATGCGGGACCGTCCTCTTCGGTACTACGGCGCAGCGCCTCCGCCAGTTCACCGCGGGTCCGAACGGTGCAGGCGCGCAGCTCGGGAAACATCGCGGCGACCCCCTCCCCGATGCGGGCGGGACGAAAACGGTTGAAGCTGTATTGGTCCGAATAGAACAGTTGTTCACGAGTAATGCACATGGCGTGCGCGTTGTTGTTCAGCACGACGAACGTGACCGGCAGCCGGTGCTCTATCGCGGTGTGAATCTCCATGCCGTGCATGAAGAACGAGCCGTCGCCCGCGACCACGACGGTGCGTCGGTATTCGGGGCACGACGCCCTGGCGAATGCCGAGCCGATGCCCGCGCCGAAGCTGTAGCCCATGCCGCCCATCCCGAGCGCCACCGAAAACCGGCCGTTGCGGGGCACTTCGAGGTAGTGCACCACGGCTGCACCGGTGTTGCCCGCGTCGGCGACGACGTCGGCCCCCTCGGGCAGCGTGGCCGAGATGGCCGCCACGATCTCCCAGTAACGCAGACCCGGCCCCGCGACGGACGGCGGCTCCAGCGGCGCCGGTCCCGGCGTCCGCACCCACCGGGGTCTCCGCGGCGGGTCGCCCAGTCTGCGCGCCAGCGCCGTGCGCAGCTGGTCCAGGTCCGCGGCGAGATCGGTCGAATCGGCGTGTACCGCGGCGACGTAGGGCTCCTCGGCGCCGAGGCTGAGCACAGTGCCCGCCTGCGCTATCGACGCAGGCTGCGCCGTGACCGACAGCCTCGTCCCCACCAAGAGGCAGGCCGCCGACTCGCGGATCGCGTCCACCAGCTCCGGATGCCCCATGACGCCGGCGACCCCGCCGTACCCGGGCTCGCGCGCCGGGTACGCGTCCTTGGCGTCCGGGGTGACCCCGACCGTCGCGTCCAGGGTCCGAGCCAGCGCCCGCAGCGCGCCGCGCGCCTGGTCGCGCCCCACCTGGTCGCCCGCGATGATCACGACCTTCCCGGCAGTTCGGGCGTGTACCAGCCGGTCCAGCACCGCCGCCAGCCCGGCGGGGTCGCGCCTGCTCTTGGGCCGGTGCGGGCGCACCGCGGGGTCCGGGTCCACCGCCGCCTGCTGCACGTCCTTCGGCAGCAGCAGCACCGCGGGCCCGCGGTCGGCGAAGGCCGTCGTCACGGCGCGGGCGAACTGCCACGGCACGTCCTGCGCGTGCTCCACGCGCGTGCAGTACCGCGACACCGCGCCGAACAGCCGCTCCGCGTCCAGCGAACCGGCGCGGCCACTCGAGTCCTGGAAAGCGCCGTTGCCTTCCAGAGCCGTCGGCGGCTGTCCGACCAGCGCGAGCACCGGAATCCGGGAACTGTATGACTCGGCAAGGCCCGCGACGATGTTCATCGCCCCACCGCCGGAGGTTGCGGCGACGACGCCGATGCCCGCGTCACTGTTGCGCGCGTAGCCGTCGGCCATGGTGGCGGCCGCGAACTCGTGCTTCGCGACCACCCCGGTCACCGCAGGTTCGAGACCTGCCGCCGCCCGGGCGAACACCGCGTCATAGACGTCCTCGATATTGGCGCCGTCGACGCCGAAGATGTGCCGCACCCCCAATTCGGCACACCCAGCGACCAGAAAATCGGCAACCCGGTGTCCGTCCATGTCTGTTCACACGTCGAACACACGTCCCGAGTTCACCGCTTGTCCAGAATGACCCACGATGTGCGCCTGACGCACTCGGTGAGTCATTCTGGACGAGCCTGGCCCCGGAGCAGTCTCAGACAGTGGCGCGCAGGAGGACGTCACCGGTGTCGGCGGCGCGGATCTCGACGGATCGCAGCCGGTCCGGGGGCATGACAGCGACGCCTTCGGCTCGGACCTCCCCGCCGGGGCTGATCGGCCACTCGCTGATTTTGTCCTGCACTCCCTGCCCGACGACCCACATCTGATAGAGCCCGGTGTAGGACATCCGGCCTGCGCCGTCGCCGTAACGGCAGACCATCGTGACCCGCACCCGATCCGTTCCGTCGGCGATCACTTGGAAGCTGGCGGTGATCGGGCTGGATCCGCCCACCGGCTCCATCGTGCGGGCAGCGATCACCTGCTGCGCGGCGGCGGCAGGGCTGTCGTTGTGTGCCAGCGGCACCGCGACCGCTACGGCGACGGCCGCCGCCGCGGCCGCGATTCCTGCCCGGAAAATCCACTCCCGCCGCTGCTCCGCAGTCCGGGCTCGCAGCGGGACGACGGCCGCGGGAACCGGGTGTGCGTTCGACTCGCCCGCGGCCGCCCGCAGTAGTCGGTCCTGCAGGTCCGAGGGCGGCTCGGGCCCGTCCGGGAGGTCGGGTTCGACCAGTTCCAGCGGCACCCGGGCCAGCAGCCCGGGCAGGCCCGCCAGTTCGGCCACCGCGGCTTGGCAGTCCGGGCACTCGGCGAGGTGCCGCTCGTATTCCGCGCGCTCTGCCGACGTCAGGGCGCCGAGCACGTACGGGCCGTCCCACGTGCGGTATCCGTCGTGGTCCGCGGGTCGCGGTTCGACCGTCATCTCGTCACCCCCTTGTCGGTGAGCACTGACCGCAGTGCGCGCATGCCATAGTGCATACGCGACTTTACGGTGCCTTCCGGCACCTTCAACTCCGTCGCGATCTGGTGCGTGGACAGGCCGCGGTAGTAGGCCCGGACGATCACCTCGCGGTGCTCGTCGGACAGCGTGGCCAAGGCGTCCGCGATCAGCCACGAATCCAGCACGTGGTCGGAGCGGTCGGGGGAGGCCTGTTCCGGCGGCGAGTCCGTTCGAAATTCACGGCGGTTGCGGGCACTGCGGTGCTCGTCCACGGCCAAGTTTCGCGCGACGGTGAACAACCATGCGCGCGACGACATTGTCGACTGGTCGAGCACCTGCGGGCGCTGCCACGCCCGCAGAAGCGTCTCCTGCACGATATCCTCGGCTCGTCCGGGGTCCCGGACCAAGCTGAGCGTGTAGCGCCACAACGCCGTAGCGTGTTCGGCGTAGAGAGCCCGCATCAACTCGGCTTGGTCCTCGGGCATTGCCTCATACCTCTCCAGAGGAACCACGAACGGCTACCGCACTGGGTTCATCGTACGTCGGCACACGCACGAACTGCCCGCTAGTTGCGCTCGATCTCGATCGGGTGGCTGGCGCGCAGGGCCAGAGGAATCGGCTGGCGGCGCAGCACCTTGGCCCAGACGTCCACGCCCGCGGGCTCCATCACGTCGCTGGGCAGCGCCGACAGCACGGTCCAGTCTTCGCGGTCCAGCTCCCGGTCCAACTGGCCGAAGCTCCAGCCCGCGTAGCCCGCGAACACGCGGATCGCCTCCAGGAACGGCGCGACCACCGCGGGGTCGGTGTCCAGGTCGACCAGGGCGACACGGCCGTCGACGCGGCGCAGCCCGGGGACGTGGTCCACTCGGGCCCCACGGCGCACCGTCGCAAGGCACATCGCAGCGTCGCGTTTCACCGGACCGCCGACATACAGCACCCCGGGCCGCGCGGCCAGCGCCGACCACTGCGGCAGCACGTGCCGCACGGCGGTGTCGCTGGGACGGTTCACCACGACGCCGAGACTGCCCGCGTCGTTGTGCTCGATCATGTAGATGACGGTGCGGCGGAACACCGGTTCGGTCAGATCGGTACCGGAAACCAGCAGACTCCCCGGCCGAACCCGCTCCGGCACGGAGTGGCCCGCTTGCGGCACGCCGCTGGGAGCCCAGTGCCTGCCCGTCGACTCGTACTGCGAACTCTCCCCGGCTCGGTCACTGTGACATCCCCCATCGCCGCGCTCGCCCGGGTGAGCCCTCGACTCGTCCGGTTCCTCTCCGTGTGCCACCGGGACATCATTGCATCGAAATCACGACAATGGGTGGACTAAGCGTCGGCCGCTTGCCGAATCCGGGGGCGGGTCAATGAAATCGAACAAGAGCAGAGCAAGCCGAGACCGACCAGTCAATCATCTTTCGGATCGTCCGAGGAACCTGCCCGCCCGCGCCGGCCTGTCCAAGCGCCGTTCACACCGCACTGACTGTTTAATAGCCTGATGCTGTGGCGCTCTGGCCGTCCCGCCCGATCGGGCGTCGCACTCGGTGCACTCACACTGCTCATGTTGACCACGGAGGCGCACGCGGACCCGCTGCCGCCGTGGGCGCCGCCGCCCGCCAACGCCTGCGGCGAGGTGGGCTTCGACCCGATTCTGCGACAGCCCAAGCCCGGCGCCCTGCCCGGTCCGCCTCCGCCGATCGTCCTGACCCCGCCGTATCCGACGATCGTTCCGGTGCGGGTCCCCGGCCCGCCGGAGAGCCGGGAGCGGATCGCTCAGGCGCCGCTGCCGCCGCTGTGCGTCAACCCCTGCCCGGAAATCGCGGGCGGACACGTCAACGCCCAGCCCACTCCGCCGGAGGTCCCCGGGCCCCCGCAGGCGACGCCGCCGGTCCAGCTGCCCAAGATCGAGTTCGCGCCGCAGGAGGAGCCCATTCCGCTCCCGGTCACCCTGCTGCCGCCGATCAACATGTTCCCCAAGCAGCCTGCCCCCGAGCCCGTCCACCCGACAGTGCAGCCCGGCCGGGTGAGTCCGGCTCCGCCGGCGCCGGCAGTGCGGACAGTGGACACGGTGAGTCAGCTGACCGGGCCCGGTTCGCAGAACCGCACCGACTTTCGCTGGCAGGTGCTCGGCACCGACCTCGGCCTGATGTGGGAGAGCAAGCCCGGCCAGGTCGCCGTCATGTTCGGCGACACCTTCGGCGGCGGCTGGCAGCCCGGCAGGCCCCCGCCGAAAACCGCGGACTGGCGCAGCAATGTGCTCGCGTTCTCCTCCGACCGCAAACTCGACGACGGCATGTCTTTCGACGGCATGGTGTTGGACCGGCCGTGCCATGCCGCGGAGCTGCTCGGCAGCGCGAAGCTCCGGAATTGGGAGACGACCACGATTCCCACCTCGGGTTTCGCACTCGGGAACCGACAGTATGTGAGTTACATGTCGATTCGCCGATGGAGCTATGTCCCCGGGATGTGGTACACGAACTACGGCGGAATCGCCTACTCCGACGACGGCGGGCAAACCTGGGTCAAAAGCGACCACGCACGCTGGGGAGACCTGTTCGGATTCGGGCAATTCCAGGTGTCGACCATGGTGCCGCACAAGGATGGATACGTTTATATGTTCGGCACTCCCAACGGGCGGATCGGAAAGATCGGCCTCGCGCGCGTCCCGAAGTCACAGGTACTGAACAAGTCGGCCTACCAGTATTGGCGGGACGGACAATGGATTCCAACCGCCCAGGTACACCTGCTGCCCTGGTCGCCTGCTGGCCAACTGGCCGCGAGTCCAATTCTGGACAGCGTTTCCGGCGAATTGTCGGTACGTTACGACAACGCTTCCGACATGTGGCAGCTGGTGCATCTCGATCCACTACGCGGAGCCGTAACACTGCGAAACTCCAAGAGCCCGCAGGGAAATTGGTCCGAAGGCGCGACGCTCGTCGATACCGCGCGCTACCCTAAGTCATATGGTGGTTTCATTCACCCGTGGTCGACGGCGAAAGACCTCTACTTCACGATCTCCGAATGGGACCCCTACAACGTGTTTTTGATGCACGCTGTGTTCTGACTCGGGGGTGAGGTGAGTCCGAGATGTGGTAACTCCGTGTTCTCCGGCCGACCACGGCCGAATAAAACTCGGTTCGTACCGAATTCTGTTCCGAATAGCCGATTATTCTCCGGGTACATCCGAATTCTCTATTGCGGCTACACACTTTGCTCCAAGAAGCGGATGAGGCTGCCCGGACGGGCCTGGGCGACGCGGTCCACATCGGCGTCCAGCACGACTCCGATCACCGGGTAGCCCCCGGTGATCGGGTGATCGGCCAGGAACACCACCGGACGTCCGTCCGGCGGAATTTGGACGGCCCCCAAAGCCATTCCTTCCGGCGGCAGTTCCCCGCGTGGCAGCCTGCGCAGCGGCGGACCGGCGGCCCGGTCGAGTCGAACGCCGACCCGGTCGGCTTCCGACGAGACTTGCCAGGCTCCGGTGAACAGCAGGCCGGCGTCGGCGAACCAGTCGTCTCGCGGACCGCGCACCGCCTCGATGACGCGCGGCCCGTCGGTGATCGCCGGGACCGGGGCGACCTGCACCAGGGGCAGCGCGGTCGGGATCGGCCCTGCCGCCAGCACGTCGCCGGCCTGGATGGGTGGGCAGCCGAGATCCGACAGCGTGTCCCGGCCCGCCGATCCCAGCGTGCGCGGCGCCGCGACGCCGCCGCGCACGCCCAGGTACACCCGCAAGCCCGCGGAAGCCACGCCGATCCGCACGGTGACTCCCGGGCCGAGTTCCAGCACGCTGTTGTGTCCCACCGGCGTCGCGTCCACCGTCACTGGAGCGGGTGCGCCGGTGACGGCCAACGTGGTGCGGCGCAGCGTCCGCACAGCGACACCGCCCAGCAGAATCTCCAGGCCCGCTGCCGCTTCCGGATTCCCCACCAGGCGGTTAGCCAGGCGGAGCGAGGCTCGGTCCGCAGCGCCGCTCACTCCGACTCCGGCCGACCACCAACCGGGCCTGCCGAGGTCCTGCACCGTCGCCCCGCGGCCCGCGTGCTCCACGACGAGCGCGTCGACGGCGGCGGTCGGCCTTGTCACGGCGTCACCGCGACGAAACGCACCGGACGTCCAGCGGCGATCAGCGCGGGCGGATCGCGGTGCGCGTCGAACAGCACCGCGTCGGCGGTGCCGATCACATGCCAGCCGCCGGGCGTCGCGCGCGGGTACACCGCCGCGTAGCCCGCCGCCACCGCAACGGACCCGGCGGGCACTCGCGTCCGCGGGGTCTGCCGGCGGGGCAGGTCGACAACCCACTCCGGCGCCCGCAAATAGCCGAACCCCGGCGCGAAGCCCATGAAGGCGCACCGCCACGACGCCGCGGTGTGCGCTGCCACCAACCGCTCCGGCGACATCCCGAGCGCCTGGGCGACACCTGGCAAGTCCGGACCGTCGTAGCGCACCGGGATGGCCACGGCGTCCGCGGCAGCCGGTGCCGCCGCCGGGAAGGCATCGGCGCGCAGCGCGGATTCGACCCACCGGGACACCGACGCTCGGGCGCGTTCGGGATCGCCGCCGAGCTGAACCAGCACCGTCTCCGCCGCGGCCAGCACGTCCACGACGCCCGCGGGCGGTTCGCGCCGCAGCGCGTCCGCCCACTGCGCGGCGCGAGTCGGATCGGCCGGGATCAACAGCAGCGCCCGGTCGCCCGCCGGGCGAATCTCCGCCGCCGGCACGGTCATGTCACCGCTGCTATGTCAATGCCGACGTGTTGCAACGCTTCCCGGACTCTACGCGCCATCGCCACCGCGTCCGGAGTGTCCCCGTGCACGCACAGGCTCTGCGCACGGACCGCAACTTCGGCCGTGCCGCTGCGGGCCGTGCCGCGCTGTGCTATCGATACCGCCTGTGCCACTGCCTCGTCCGCGCCGTTGATCGCGCCCGGCTGCCCCCGCGGCACCAAGCGTCCGTCGACACCGTACCCCCGGTCGGCGAAACCCTCGGCGAGATAGCGGATTCCGGCCTCGGCCGCGGCGGCTTCGAGGACGCCGACGGTAGGCCCCAGCACCGCCAGGCCTGGGTCGTACTCCGCGACCGCCGCCGCCACCGCCGCAGCTATGTCCGGATCGGACGCCGCGGCGTGGTACAGCGCACCGTGCGGCTTCACGTACCGCACCCGGTCGCCCGCGGCGCGGGCGAAGCCGTCGAGCGCCGCCAATTGGTACAGCGTCTCGTCCTGGACCTGACGCGGCGGCACGCCCATCGCCCGCCTCCCGAACCCGGCGAGGTCGCGGTACCCGACATGCGCCCCGATCCGCACGCCGCGCGCCACCGCAGTACCGCACACCCGACGCATGATCTCCGGCTCGCCCGCGTGAAACCCGCACGCGATGTTCGCGCTGGTGACGACCGCGAGCATGGCGGCATCGTCACCCATGCGCCACGCCCCGAACCCTTCCCCCACGTCGCTGTTGAGATCCACCCGTCCATTCTCCCAGCCCACTC